>NZ_CP129968.2:3490000-3770000 GCF_030503875.2 Marivirga arenosa
GGAATTTCTTAACCTTTGCATCAAATATATTAAGACAAGCAGTATCTCCTTCTTCTGTATGGCTACATAGCAACTGCAAGCCTAAACAAATCCCTAAAAATGGATTTTTGATAGACTTAATTACCTGATCAAGTTCTCTCTCCTTTAAATATTTCATAGCCGAAGAAGCTTCCCCCTGTCCAGGAAATATAACTCTATCCGCTGAAAGTATTTCTTCAGGATTATCTGTAAGATGGCCTTCTAACCCCATTCGTTTTAAGGCAAGCATAACCGATTTAATATTTCCGGCATTGTACTTAATAACTGCTACCTTCATCTAGTCTTAAATTTTCAGAAATTATAAAATTTGACAAATATGGTTATGTATAACTCATATTTTTAAAACACAAATTTAGGCTTATCTGTATAGTAAAAAACCTTTTTTAGTTTATTAATTTGAAGTGAAATATTTTAATCTAAAAATGAGTGGATTTTAGAATTAGGTTTTCGTAAATATTCTAATAAAGAAAAAGGGCTTAAATAAGCCCAATGTATCATTGTATTAATATCTTCTTCTTTTAAGAAAATTAAACATACCACCTCTTCCTCGATTTGGTTTTATATTAAATTTCTTACCTCCGACACCAAAAACTTTATTTAAGAATTCACCTTGAATGTAAAACTCAGCTTTTACATTGAAAATCAAGTAATAATCGTTATCCTCAGGGTTCCCTCTTATTTCCCCCCTCCCTGTTGGATCTGATAATGCTAAAGCAGTTATGTCCTCAGGATTATTTAAATCAAATTGATCAAGACTTGGATAGCCTCTTCCGTTTACTCCACTTACATCATCTAAGTAATCCGTGAAAGTTATACGATTACTTACCTGAGCGGTAATATCCATAAAGTCATTTACTTTCACTCGAACTCCAGCTCCAACAGGTATCACAACTGCAAATCTTCCATAGGTATTAGGCCTTTCAGTTTGATATTGTCTTAAATACACCATTTCACCAGCTCTTGGAACAGTTCCTAGCGAATCAACAGGATCACCAGCTTGGTTTCTAACAAATTCAGGCACTTCTGCTTTAGGGGCATAAAATAAAACGCCTACACCTGCAAAAACAAAAGGATTAATCAATCTTCTTTGAGTAAATCTTGTGGCGGTAGGAAACAATGAAATTGAGGCTGTTGCAGTTAATTCCATATTATCAGAAACAAATGACAAGCCTCTGCTTCTTGTATTTAATTCAGGATCAATATCTAAGTCGTTACCAGATAATTGAAAAGCCATATAATTAATACCTGCATGCACTCTATTGGAAAATCTGTAATGAATTCCTCCGATTACATTCAATTTGGTATCAAAATACGAACCAGGATTTGTTAAATCTCCTAAACCTCTAGCATAGCCCAAACCTCCAGAAGCTAGCCATTTTCTATTTATTCTATTAGAATAAAAGGCTTGTCCGTACAGCTCAGTACCAATAAATGCTAAAATCGATATTAGGAGTATCTTTTTCATAATATTCTACCAAGAACAAATATAAATATTTTTTTAGATAATACTTTAAGTGAATACTTTAATCCTTTAATAAATAATACATGAAAATTTATTTGTTGTGTTTTCCTGTATTAATAGATACAAATTAATCTATTTTTTGTTTTTTTGAATATGTTAAAATTAGCTGCTATTGACATTGGCTCAAATGCCATCAGAATTCAACTATCAAGAGTAACAATATTTGAAGGAAACATAACTTTTAAAAGATTAGAATATGTACGTTTCCCTTTAAGACTAGGGCAAGATGTATTTACAACTGGTAAAATAAGCCCTGATTCTGAAGCTAAATTTATAAAACTTATGCAGGCCTTTAAACTTCTGATTGATTTATATGAAGTAGATGATTATATGGGTTGTGCTACCTCTGCCATGAGAGAATCAGACAATGGTAGAGAAATCATTCAAAAGGTAAATGAAAGTTTAGATTTAGAGATTGATATTATTGATGGTGATCAGGAAGCTGAAATGATTAACAAAGCCATATTTCCTTATATGGATGACAAAGCATATTTACATATAGATGTTGGTGGTGGAAGTACAGAATTCAATTTTTATCAGAATAATCAAAAGTTACTTTCTCGCTCTTTTAAAATTGGCTCCGTCAGACATCTGGAAACAAACAGTGCCCATCATATGTGGGATGAAATGAAAAAATGGATTGAACAAAAAGTAATTCAAAAATCTGTTAAAATTCAGGCCATTGGAACAGGAGGTAATATTAATAAAGTTCAAGACTTGACGGGTAAGAAGCCAGGAAAACCAATTAGCCTTAAGAAAGTAAAAGAAACCCAGGCTTATATTAAGGGCTTTAATATGGATGAGCGAATCAATAAACTACAATTTAATCCTGATCGAGCAGATGTAATTATTCCCGCATTAGATATTTACATAAACGCCATGATTTGGTCAAAGTCACAATCGATAATAGTGCCCGATAGTGGTTTAAAAGATGGTATTATGCAGCTACTTTATGAAAGAAATAAAGAAAAACTGAATTGATTATTTAGCAGCTACAGCTTCTACCTCTACTAATAACTCAGGGCGAGCTAGTTTGTAAACCCCGATAGTGGAACGGGCTACCTTATTAGGATTAATTTCATTATTAAAATATTCACCATAAGCTTTAAACCAAGCATCAAAGTCAACTTCACCTGTTGAATCTGGAGCAATATAAACTCTTAAAAAGAAAACATCTTTCATGGTATAGCCTTCCGCTTCAATAGTAGTTTTTATTCTCCTTAAAACCCCGATACTTTGCTCATAGGTATTACCATATTTAGACATATCGCCAGGCTTAGCATTTGGATTTTTGACTTCACTCACCAAACCGGATGTATAAAAAACATCTTTATTCGCAGGAAGATGTACTCCTTTTAATATACTTGATTCAGGGCGATCAACTCTTACAATTTCTTTATTTGCTTCTTGAGATTGACATGCAGCAAGAGAAAGTAATATAAAACAACCTATATATAGATTAATCTTCATTTTTCGATATTTTAAAATTTAATTGCTTAAGAATTGACAACTGCAATATAAAAATATTGTCATTATTATCAGGATTACCGAAAGCTGATATATTATCAAGATAATCAGTCTGTGGATTTATGAAACCGGTTCTAAGTTGAATACCAAATCCGTTCTCCAGGAAATAATAAGCATTAAGAGTAGTGGGTAAAATGAGTGAAAAATTAGCATACTCCTCTCCTTGCGACCTACTATCTAATTGATTTGCTAAATCGAAATTATTTTCATCGAAAACCGTAAACCTGCTAAAACCAAAACCCTGAGAAAGATAAATCGAGTAATTTGATTTCTTTATAAAATGAATACTGGGCTCTATATGAATTGATTGGTAGGTAGTTCTAGCAAAATCATTTATTTTAAATTCACTTTGATCAAAAAAACGAACTTGTCTGTTTTCAGCTTGAATCTCTCCCCCACTTATCCAAAATCCAACATTCAACCATCTGTTTTTATTAAAATGCATAAAAGCTGAGATTTGAAATCCAGGTTGAGAATACTCTGGTTCCAAATCAGTTTTAGGAATAGCAGTTCCAAAACTTAAACCTACAAATTTATTTTCTCCTTGCCCTAAGACAGAAAAAGCAAATAGAAAATTGAAGATTATCAATATCTCTATTTGCTTTCTCATAGTTATAGTATTTAAATTTTATTACTTATTCTTCTTCAATTGTGTGAAGTCATAAGTTTCTAAAAATTTAGTTGTGAATTTACCTGATTTAAAGATTTCATTGTCCATCATTTCGATATGGAAAGGTATTGTGGTTTTAACGCCTTCAATTACAAATTCTTCCAATGCTCTCTTCATTCTAACCATTACTTCCTCTCTACTTTGCCCTGATACAATTAGTTTGGCGATCATTGAATCGTAAAAAGGAGGAATTGTATAGCCTGCATACACATGGCTGTCTACTCTTACGCCATGACCACCTGGTAAATGTAAATTTGTAATTTTTCCTGGACTTGGTCTAAAATCATTTGCAGGATCTTCCGCATTAATTCTACATTCCATCGCATATAGATGAGGGAAGTAATTTTTACCTGAAATGGTTAAACCAGCAGCCACTTTAATTTGCTCTTTGATAAGATCAAAATCAGTAACTTCTTCTGTAATCGGGTGCTCAACCTGAATACGTGTATTCATTTCCATGAAATAGAAGTTATTGTGCTTATCTAATAAGAATTCGATGGTTCCTGCACCTTCATAGCCAACTGCTTCAGCACCAGCTATAGCTGCTTTACCCATTTTTTCTCTAAGCTCATCTGTCATGACAGGACAAGGAGTTTCCTCAATCAATTTCTGGTGCCTTCTCTGAATAGAACAATCTCTCTCAGATAAATGGCATGCTTTACCATTTTTATCACCCACGATTTGAACCTCAACGTGACGTGGCTCCTCTACAAATTTTTCTAAATAAAGCCCTTCATTTCCAAAAGAGGCGCCTGCTTCCTGACGCGCAGAATCCCATGCTTTTTTGAATTCATCTTCCTTATTGACAATACGCATACCTTTACCTCCACCACCTGCTGTAGCTTTAAGAATTACGGGGTATCCCATATCTTTAGCAATCTTCTTACCTTCTTCAATGGACTCAAGTATGCCTTCTGAACCTGGGATTGTTGGAACACCTGCAGCCTTCATAGTAGCTTTAGCAGTGGCCTTATCTCCCATTTTGCTGATCATATCAGGATCTGCACCAATGAATTTTATTCCGTATTCAGCACAAATTTTTGAAAACTCAGCATTTTCAGATAAGAATCCATAACCAGGGTGAATAGCATCAGCATTTGTAATTTCGGCAGCTGAAATTATATTAGGTATATTTAAATAAGAATCTTTACTAGCTGCTGGCCCTATGCATACTGCCTCGTCAGCAAATCTCACGTGTAAACTATCTTTATCAGCCAGTGAATAAACTGCCACTGTACTAATTCCCATTTCTTTGCAAGTTCTGATAATTCGCAAAGCAATTTCACCTCTATTGGCAATTAATATCTTTTTAAACACAATATTTATTTTTTAATGAAACATTATACTTCTCTTGATGAATTTTTATCAAGAAGGATCCACTAAAAATAATGGCTGATCGTATTCAACTGGAGTGGCGTTGTCTACTAAGATTTTAACAATTTTACCTGAAATATCAGATTCGATTTCATTAAAAAGCTTCATAGCTTCTACTATACATACTGTATCCCCCGCTTTAACTGAATCACCAACATTAACAAATGCAGGAGAATCAGGATTAGGTGTTCTGTAGAAAGTTCCAATCATTGGAGATTTAATAGCAACATATTTATCATCATCAGAAGCTGCCGCTTTATCGCCACCACCAGAACTTGGTGCAGGAGTTTCAACAGGAGCAGAAGCCGGTGCTGGTGCAGGAGCTGCAGCTGGTTGAGGTGCAGGTGCTGCTGCTTGAATCACTTTAGCTTCCGTATTCTTTTTAACTTTAATTTTAAATTCTTCTGTTTCAATATTTACTTCATCCAATCCGGACTTAGAAATAAAATCAATAAGGTCTTGAATCTCTTTCGCTTTCATAGCAATTGGTTTAGTTAAAAGTCAAAATTTCTTAAATAATTATTTTTTTACCCTCTCTGAATAAGAACGGGTTCTTGTATCTACTTTAATAACTTCATCTTGATCGATGAATAAAGGCACTTTTACTTCAGCTCCTGTTTCTACTGTTGCAGGTTTAGTAGCATTTGTAGCGGTATCACCTTTGATGCCTGGCTCAGTATAAGTTACTTTCATTTCAACAAATGGAGGCAACTCACAACTTAATGGCTTTTCAGTTTCTGCATGAATTAAAATATCAACTTCTTGCCCTTCTTTATACAAATCAGAGTTTTCAATGTTCTCTTCAGGAATAGAAATCTGTTCGAAAGTTTCTGTATCCATGAAGTGCATTCCTATATCATCCTTGTATAAGAATTGGTGAGGTCTTCTTTCAATTCTTGCAGTAGTTACTTTATGTCCTGAGGAAAATGTGTTATCTAAAACTTTCCCAGTTGTAAGACTTTTTAATTTAGTACGAACAAAAGCAGGCCCTTTTCCTGGCTTTACGTGTTGAAATTCTACTATTGTAAATAAGTCGTTATTATATTCAATGCAAAGACCATTTTTGAAATCTGAAGTATCTGCCATTTTAAAATAAAATTAAATTTAATGATATTAATTTGAATCGTAAGCCCATTTTATATAAACGGAGCCCCATGTAAATCCTCCTCCAAATGCCGCAAGGATAATATTATCCCCTTTTTTCATTTGTTTTTCATATTCCCATAAACATAAAGGAATAGTACCACTGGTTGTATTACCAAATTTATGAATATTGAGCATCACTTTGTCAGAATTGACCCCCATTCGGTTAGCAGTAGCATCTATAATTCTTTTGTTAGCTTGATGAGGAACTAACCAAGCTACATCTTCTGAAGTCAATTCATTTTTAGCCATAATTTCAGCAGCAACTTCTGCCATATTCGTTACAGCAAATTTAAATACTTGACTCCCTTCTTGATATACATAATGTTCTTTAGCCGCTAAGGTCTCAGCAGACGCAGGTTTCCTGCTCCCTCCTGCTTTCATGTGTAAGAACTGTTCTCCAGAACCATCTGAATGAAGTATTGAGTCTTTTATCCCAAAACCTTCTTCATTAGGCTCTAATAAAATTGCTCCGCCACCATCACCAAAAATGATACAAGTCTGTCTATCTTCATAATCAATAATGGAAGACATTTTATCAGCACCCACGACTATCACCTTTTTATACTTACCTGTTTCGATAAATTGAGATCCTGTAGCTAAAGCAAACAAAAAGCCTGAGCAAGCTGCTTGTATATCATAGCTGAAGGCATTAACTGCGCCTACATTGTTGCTAATAATATTTGCAGTAGCAGGGAAAAGCATATCTGGAGTAGTAGTAGCACAAATCAATAAGTCAATATCCTCAGCTTTTGTACCTGTTTTTTCCAATAAACCTTTAACAGCCTCAGTACCAATTACTGAAGTACCTTGGTTTTCACCTTTAAGAATTCTTCTTTCTTTAATGCCAGTACGGGAAGTAATCCACTCATCATTAGTTTCGACCATAGTCTCTAACTCTTTGTTAGTCAACACATAGTCAGGAACCCATCCATGAACTCCGGTAATAGCTGCAGTTATTTTAGTCATTTGTTGATTGTAGTTTCTTTGGCTATTGAATTGCTAATATATATAATATTGAATTGAAGCCCGACAAATTTAGGAGAAATGAATAGGTCAACAATCAATGATACCAGAAACAGGTAAGAATAATCAAATTTTAACCTCTAAGAATTATAAAACTCAACTATTCAAAAAAGTATTGCCAATAAAAAAAGCTTTGCTTGAAAGCAAAGCTTTATATTTCATCTTGACTATAATTAAGCCAATACTTCTTTTTCCATTACTACATTACCTTTGTAGTAAAGTTTACCTTCGTGCCAGAAAGCTCTGTGTGGCAAATGCGCCTCGCCTGTAGTAGGACAAATCGCCAATAATTTTGCCGTTCCTTTTTTGTGAGTCCTTCTTTTATCTCTTCTGGTTCTAGATATTTTTCTCTTAGGATGCGCCATTTTATTCTAATTTTTAATTCTTATTTCTTTTTTTTCAAATCTTTTAATGCTGCCCATCGTGGGTCAATTTCTTCTTCACTTTTTTCCTCCTCACTCGGATTATCATCAGCATTATCTATGTAAACATATTCATTATGCTCTTCATCTTCTCCTAACTCATCGGGGTGAAGCTTTTTTAATGGAATTTGCAAAGCAATAGTTTCATAAATGAAATGGCCTACATTAATCACTTGTGTGTTTTTTGTAATTACCATTACATCCTCTTCTAACTCTTTTTCCTCTTCTCCATATTTATACAGCAACTTTTTGCTGATATCTATCGGGTATTCAAATTCTTCTAAACTTCTATCGCTCACAAGATCAAGATATCCTGAAAAATCGAAAGTGAGCTCCATTAAATTATCTCTTTTATCCAATAAGAGATCAATTTTTACTTCTCCACTATCAATCAAATCCCCTTCAAACTTGCTGAAAAAGTCTTTATCAACAGAAAACTTATATTCATGCAGCTTGTTTCCAAGCTTATATACTTGAATGTCGAATTCTTTCAACTTTTCCATCCCACCTGAATTAAGAGCGCAAAGATAAAAAGATTATTTGATATTACTAAATAGCTTTAAGAATATTCTTTTCTATTCTTAATGATATCGGATGCCAAGAACAAGGCTTGTCGCATAGAAGTTTCATCCGCCTGACCTTTTCCTGTTAAGTCATAAGCTGTTCCATGGTCTGGTGAAGTACGTACAAAAGGTAAACCAGCAGTATAATTAACTCCATTTGAAAAGGCTAATGTTTTAAAAGGAATCAATCCTTGATCATGATACATAGCTAATACAGCATCAAAGTTTTTATACTGTTGATTTCCAAAAAAGCCATCAGCTGGAAAAGGACCAAAAACTAATTTCCCTTTTTCTTTCCTCTTTTCAATTAATGGTTTGATAAAGTCTTCTTCCTCATTTCCGATAACTCCACCATCGCCCGCATGTGGATTTAACCCTAATACTGCTATTTTAGGTTTTTTGATTCCGAAATCCTGCTTTAAAGATTTTTCTAAAACATCTAATTTACTGTCAATTTTTTCTGCTGTAACCTTATTTGCTACATCTTGAATAGGAATATGCCCAGTTACCACCCCTACTCTCAAATCACCATCTACTAATAACATTAAACTGTCTTTAACTTCAGATTTCTGCGCTAAATACTCTGTATGTCCCGCAAAATTAAAATTATCGGACTGAATATTATTTTTATTGATTGGAGCCGTAACAATAGCATCAACATTTCCTGCAAGAGCATCATCAACAGCTTTTTCTATGCTGATAAAAGCATATTTACCTGCTTCCTCAGTAGATTGCCCCATGGTGATATTCACAGTTTCTTCCCATAAATTGAGAACATTCAATTTCTTGTCATTTAGTTCTTCCAATTTTTTTAACTGAAAATAATTGAAATCACGAATGTTTAGAGCTTTTCTATAATAGGACAATATTTTACCTGAACCATACACCACTGGAGTCATCAATTTCAAAATTCTATTGTCTTCTAAAGCTTTAATGATCACTTCAGGAGCAATACTATTTACATCTCCAATAGTAATAGCAATTGTGGGTTTATTATTTTCTTCCATATCTTAAATCAGAACTTGAAGCTGAATTTTGAAATAATTATGATTAAATTCTGTGCAATTTAGTTTTTTTTTATCTGCTTTGAAAAATGAAGGGAGTTCGAGCGAAAAAACATCTAGGTCAACATTTCTTAAAAGACCAAAATATTGCCAACAAAATTGTGGATAGTTTAAGTGGTCATCAATCCTATAATAAATTATTAGAGATTGGTCCTGGCACGGGTGTTTTGAGTGATATTTTAATTCAACAAAATATTTATGATTTATTATTTATGGATGTTGATCAGGAATCCATTGATTATCTAAAAGTTCAACATCCTGATTATTCCGATCAATTCATTTTGGAAGATTTTTTAAGAATGGATGTATCAAAATACTTTAATGAGCCATTCGGAATAATTGGCAACTTTCCATATAATATTTCATCACAAATTTTCTTTAAAGTTTTAGAGTATAGAAATCAAATTCCTGAAGTGGTAGGAATGATTCAAAAAGAAGTGGGAGAAAGGATAGCTGCAAAAGAGGGGAATAAAACTTATGGCATATTAAGCGTATTAATTCAAGCTTTTTATGATGTTGAATATTTATTTTCAGTACCTCCTAATGTATTTAATCCGCCTCCGAAGGTAACTTCAGCAGTATTAAGATTAAAAAGAAATGAAACTGAAACTTTAGATTGTGATGAAAAGTTGTTTTTCAGGGTTGTAAAGCAAGGTTTTAATAATCGTAGGAAAACATTACGCAATGCATTAAAAAGTTTTGATTTAACAACTGAACAAAAGTCACTAGATTTACTTGATAAAAGAGCCGAACAACTCACCGTTAACGATTTTGTAGAATTAACTAATCTGCTAGCAGATGGAGAATCTTGAACAACAAGAACATATTGATCAGTTTGAACTATCGAAAGAGTATTTTGAGAAATTACAACTTGCCATAAATGGAAAGGATGAAAATTTCATAAAAAATACACTAGAAGGGACTAATCCTGCAGATATTTCAACTATCCTGCTTGAATTTAATACTGAAGAATCAAGATATGTTTTGGATGTATTGGAGAACGAAGTCAGTGCTGAAGTCATTAATGATTTAGATGAAGATGTCCGTTCTAAATATCTGAAGGAGTTCGAGACGGTTGAAATCGCAGCCATGCTTAATGAACTCGATTCTGATGATGCGGTGGATATTATTAATGAACTACCGCTTAAAGATCGAGAAGAAGTAATTGCTTCCCTTGATAATAAAGAAAAAGCAAAAAACATTCTGGACTTACTTCGCTACGAAGAAGATGTAGCGGGTGGTTTGATGGCTAAAGAATTGATTAAAGCCAACGTGAATTGGTCAATTAATCAGTGTATAGATGAAATCAGAAGACAAGCAGAAAATGTTGAAAAAATTTATTCTGTTTATGTAGTAGATGATCAAAACATATTATTAGGTAGAGTTTCTTTGAAAAAAATTATACTTGCCGATGATCATTTGAAAGTAAAGGATCTGTATGATGATGATGTGATTTCAGTAGAAACCTATATGGACGAGGTAGATGTGGCTGAAGTAATGCGTAAATACGATTTAGATGCCGTGCCGGTAGTAAATGTGCAGGGAAAATTGATGGGCCGCATTACGATTGATGATATCGTAGATGTTATTACAGAATTGGCGGAGGAAGAAAGACAAATGATGGCCGGTATTTCTGAAGATGTAGAGGAAGATGATAGCATCTGGATGCTAACACGCGCTCGATTGCCTTGGCTAATCATAGGTATGTTTGGGGGATTATTAGGCGCTCAGTTTATTGGTGTATTTGAAGAGGATATTTTGTTGGTTCCCGCAATGGCTTTCTTTATTCCATTGATTACAGCAACAGGTGGAAATGTTGGAATTCAGTCCTCTTCTATAGTTTTACAAAGTTTGGCTAGCAAGTCAGTTTTTGATGATTCCTTCCTTAAAAGAATCACAAAAGTTTTAGTTATTGCTATATTAAATGGATTAGTTATTGCCGGAATAGTAATGGGAATGAATTTAATTTTAGGCCAAGAAGTAAAATTAGCTATTGTGGTGTCAACTGCATTATTTGCTGTAGTTCTGTTAGCCTCTTTTATGGGTACTGTTACCCCAATTGTGCTCGATAAATTTGGCATAAATCCCGCCCTAGCTGCAGGTCCATTTATTACCACCACTAATGATTTATTAGGATTATTGGTTTATTTCTCAGTAGCCCATTTTTTATATTAAGTATTATGAAAGTTCTCATTATTGATGATATGCATGAAAGCATAATCACTTCATTAAATTCAATCAATATTGAAGTAGATTATAAGCCCAATATTACAAGAGATGAAATAATTTCATCAATCCATGGCTACCAGGGTATGATTGTAAGAAGTAAAACCCCTATTGATAAAGAATTGCTCGGTCATTCAACAAATTTAAAATTTATTGCTCGTGCTGGAGCAGGAGTAGATAATTTGGATGTAGAAGAATTAAACAATCGGAAAATCCATTTATTAAATGCACCTGAAGGAAATAGAGATGCCTTAGCAGAACATGCTATTGGAATGATTTTAAATTTATTTAATAATATTAATAAGGCAGATCTTGAAGTTAGAAAAGGGATTTGGGATAGAGAGGGCAATAGAGGGATTGAATTGATGGGAAAAACTGTAGGCTTAATGGGGTTTGGCTATATGGGAGAAGCCTTTGCTAAACGTTTAAGTAGTTTTGGATGTAAAATTCTTGCATTTGATGATCAAAAATCTGGTTTTGGAAATGATTATGTTAAAGAGGTAAGTTTAAAGGAATTTAAAGCAGAATCTCAAATACTAAGCATACATATTCCTATGAATAAGCATAATAAAGGAATAGTTAATTATGAATTTCTAGATCAATTCAAAAAACTCGATTATATTCTTAATACGGCAAGGGGAGAAGTTTTAGTTTTAAAAGACTTAGTAAAATTATTGAAAGAAAAGAAAATAAAAGGCGCAGCCTTAGATGTTCTTGAAAACGAGAAAATTCAAAAATTAAAAAGTGATGAATCATCTGTTTTTCAAGAACTTATTAAATTCAATCAAGTATTATTAACCCCACATATTGCAGGATGGTCATTTGAATCTTATAAAAAAATCAGTGAAGTTTTGTATCAAAAAATCAAATCATTGGTTAAAGAAGAAGATTTTGTATAGTTTTAAATAACTTTCTTACAAAAAATCTACAAAAGTGAGATACTGAGCTATTAAAAGTCTATGGACATTAAAGAATACAGAAATAAGGCAGAGGAAAAGATAAAAGAGATAATTGAGAAGCCAATTATGACTTCTTTTATTGTTCTTATTATTCTTACCATAGTAGTTCTAGGATTAAGTGCTCCATATTATTTTGATAACTTCCGCGACTTTTTCAAAGAAGTAATGGCTGAAGCCCACGGTATGATTTTCGATATCGCGATCATAGGTATTCTAATTTACTGGCTAAATGCTAACGGTGAAAAACAGCTCAGAATAAGAATGTATAAAGATGAAATTGATGACTTTAGGCAATGGGAATCAGAAGAAGCTGCTTTTAGAACTGTTGGTAACATCAAAAGGCTTAACCGACACAACATTACAGAAATAAATCTAGTAAACTGCCATTTAACCAAAACCAATATGAGTCATGTTGATTTAACAGGCTCAAACTTAAATTCCTCAAATTTCAGTCATGCTAATGCAATAGAATGTAATTTTACTGGCACTAGGGCGAATCAAACAAATTTCGAAAATGCTAAAATGAATCAAGCTAACTTCGAGGGTGCTTTTGCAAGTGGGGCTAATTTTAAGGATGCATTTTTGATTAAAGCTAATTTCAAAAACGCGTTTTTAATAAAATCAGATTTTACAAATGCTTATCTAATGGAATCTGACTTAAGCAACTGCCATTTAACAGGAGCTGTATTTGACGAAGCCAGTTTGTATAAAGCAAATTTGAAAGGTGCTGAAGGATTAACTTTAGACCAGCTTAAAAAAGTAAAAACTCTATACTTAGCTGAACTTGATGAAGACATCAAGAAAGAAATTCAAGAACATTATCCAGAACTTTTAGGTAAGTAGAACGTTAATGCATCGTCTTGTTTTCAAGATTTAATTCATTTATATTTGTGTCAAATATTCAGAAAACAAAAAAGACGGCTCATGCAAAATTGTGCCGTTTTTTATTTTATAGAAATTTCAATTTTTTTTAAAACAATGAGTAAAGTATCATACTACACAGAAGAAGGTTTGAAAAAAATGAAGGATGAACTTCATCATTTAAAAACCGTGGAAAGGCCAAAAGCTTCAGCTGATATTGCAGAGGCCAGAGACAAAGGAGACTTAAGCGAAAATGCAGAATATGATGCAGCTAAAGAAGCTCAAGGTTTACTTGAAATGAAAATCAATAAACTTGAAACCGTAATTGCGAATGCAAGAGTTATTAAAGAATCAGACGTTGATACTTCTAAAGTAGGATTACTAACCAAAGCTAAAATTAAAAACAAGAAAAATGGCATGGAAGTAACCTACACTATGGTTTCAGAAGAGGAGGCCAACCTCAAGGAGGGTAAAATTTCAATTAAATCGCCTATAGGGAAAGGGCTAATGGGGAAAAAAGTTGGTGAAGTTGCTGAAGTAGATGCACCAGCCGGAAAAATGGAATTTGAAGTTTTAGAAATCAGTTTGTAAATTATTTAGCCGAGTCATAAGATTCGGCTTTTTTATTAACATTATAATTATGGCTACTATATTCACTAAAATCATTAACAGAGAAATTCCAGGACATATTGTTGCTGAAGATGACAACTATATTGCTTTTCTTGATATTAATCCTCTCGTAATGGGGCATGTTTTAGTTGTACCAAAACAGGAAACGGACTATATATTTGATTTGGATGATGATGTATTAGCAGGTCTCCATGTTTTCTCAAAGAAGGTAGCTAAAGCCATTGAGAAATCTGTAAAATGTATTCGAATTGGGGTAGCTGTTATTGGTTTAGAAGTACCTCATGTTCACGTGCATTTAGTTCCTCTTAATTCCATGAATGACATTAATTTCAGCAAAGAAAAATTAAATCCTTCTCAAGAAGAATTAGAAAAAGTAGCGAGTGAGATAAAGGCTAATTTGTAAATAAAAAAACCGCAATGACTTTTAGTTCACTGCGGTTTTGGACTATATTAATTTAAACTATTACTCTATTTCTACATCTTCAACATTTTTGAAGGCAATTTCTCCATTTTCCATTTCAACCAATACTGTACTATCATTTGATATCTCTCCACTTAAAATTTGCTTAGAGAGTTCGTTTAGGATAGTTTTTTGCATTACTCTTTTCAATGGTCTTGCTCCAAATTGTGGATCGTACCCTATCTCACCTAGATAATCTAATACATCCTGTGTAGCATCTATCTGGATTCCGTTTTCTTTCAATCTTCTTTGAACATCTTTCCATTGGATGTTTACAATTTTTCTCAAAATTTCTTCATTCAACGGTTCAAACATAATGATTTCGTCAATTCTATTCAAGAATTCTGGTTTAACTGACTTCTTCAATAATTCAAAAACCTCATTTTTAGTATCTGATAGAATTTGTTCTTTCTGCATCTCATCACCATTATAATTTTCTGGGCTTAATCTTTCCTGAATTAAGCTTGAACCAATATTGGTAGTCATGATGATGATTGTATTTTTAAAATTAGCCAAGCGGCCTTTATTATCGGTTAATCGACCATCATCCAAAACCTGTAACAATATATTAAAAGTATCTGGATGTGCTTTTTCAATCTCATCTAGAAGAATTACAGAATATGGTTTTCTTCTTACCGCTTCGGTAAGTTGACCACCTTCATCATAACCGACATAACCTGGAGGCGCTCCAACTAATCTGCTGACAGAATGCCTTTCCTGATATTCAGACATATCAATTCTGATCATCGCATTATCATCATTAAAGAGATATTCAGCTAAAGCCTTTGCTAACTCTGTTTTACCTACTCCCGTTGTACCCATAAAGATAAATGAGCCTATTGGCTTTCTAGGATCTTGTAAACCCGCCCTACTTCTTCTCACTGCATCTGATAAAGCTGCTATGGCTTCTTTTTGCCCTGCCACTCTTTTACCTAATTCTTCTTCAAGATGTAATAATTTCTCTCTGTCGCTTTGCAGCATTTTTGTAACAGGAATACCTGTCCACCTAGCCACTACTTCAGCAATTTCTTCAGAACCCACTTCCTCTTTTAAAAGGGTCTGGCTAGAGCTTTGCATTTCTTTCATTCTAGCTTGATACTCATTAAGCTTTGCTTCTGCTTCAGAAAGTTTACCGTATCGAATTTCCGCTACTTTTCCAAAATCACCTGATCTTTCAGCCTGCTCTGCTTCTACCTTAAGCTTATCGATATGTTCTTTCTGCTTTTGGATGCCTTGAATTACTTCTTTTTCACCCTCCCACTTCGCTTTTAAGTCTTTCCGCTTCTCTTCAAGGTCTGCTAGTTCTTTATTAACCGTTACTTCTTTATCCCTATTTTTTTCTCTCCTCATTGCCTCACGCTCAATTTCTAACTGCATGATTTTCCTATTCAACTCATCCAATTCTTCAGGCAATGAATCAATTTCAATTCTCATTTTTGATGCCGCCTCATCCATTAAATCAATGGCTTTATCAGGCAAGAATCGATCTGAAATATATCTACTTGAAAGTTCTACTGCCGCGATTACCGCATCATCTTTAATGCGAACCCCATGGTGAACTTCATACTTATCTTTAATACCTCTTAAAATTGAAATAGCATCTTCTTGAGAAGGTTCATCAACATTTACAGCCTGAAATCTTCTTTCTAAAGCTTTATCCTTTTCAACATACTTTTGGTATTCCTTTAAAGTTGTAGCACCTATTGCATGTAACTCTCCTCTAGCCAATGCTGGTTTTAGTAGGTTTGCGGCATCCATAGCGCCTTCTCCTCCTCCAGCTCCTATTAGCGTGTGAATCTCATCTATAAATAAGATAATTTGTCCATCAGAATCAGTTACCTCTTTAATAATAGATTTCAATCTTTCTTCAAATTCACCTTTATACTTGGCTCCGGCTACTAATAATCCCATGTCTAATGAGATCAAAATCTTATCTTTAAGATTTTCAGGTACATCACCGTCAACAATTCTTTGTGCCATTCCTTCCACAATGGCAGTTTTCCCAACACCCGGCTCACCTAATAGAATAGGATTGTTTTTGGTCCTTCTTGAGAGAATCTGAAGCACTCTTCTAATTTCTTCATCTCTACCAATTACTGGATCAATCTTACCCGCTTTAGCCTGATTATTTAAGTTAATGGAATATCTTTCCAATGATCGATACTTAGACTCTGCATTTTGATCCTTTACAGAATCACCACCTCTTAATTCCTTAATGGCTTTTATAAGATCTTTTTCAGCATAGCCAGCATCCTTTAATAATGCAGAAGTTTTATCGCCCGCTTTCAATAAGCCTAATAATAAATGCTCAATTGCAACGTAATCATCCTTAAAATCTTTTAAGAATTTCTTTGCCTCTGTCATTGCTTTATGTGCATCATTTGACAAATAAGGTTGAGAACCACTAACTTTTGGATAGCTGTTCACTAACTCTTCTAACTTATTATCAATTAAGGTTTTATTTATATTTAATTTCTTATTTACAAAAGACAATACATTCTCATCTGTTTGCTGAATAGCTTTCAACAGATGCCCGGTTTCTATGGCTTGCTGACCATTAGCCATAGCAATCTCTGCCGCTTTTTGAATGGCCTCTTGCGATTTTATGGTATATTCATTTAAGTTCATTTTTGTAAGATTTGATTACAGTTTTTTTCTTATTCTATGCAATTCTTTTACCAATACTGAAGCTCTGCCTTTATGACTTATTCATAGTTATAATTTAAACATTTCAAGACTTTTTGACATTTACTTAAAAAAATGAATAGAAATATTCTGTCAAAAATTGTAGAAGAGTATTAAAATCAGTTATAAAATTGAAGGGATTATAAGGTAAAGGAATATTTAAAATTGAATTATTTCAATATATTTACAAATTGTATTTATCCAAAACATGAGATGAAACTAAAGTATCTCCTTATCTTTTTAATCTTCAATATTCAAGCACTTTTAGCACAAAATGGAGATTTGCCCTTAACGCATTATGAGATCCCTATTCCGTCTCAAGATTTAAAATTCAATGATCTAAAAATTGATAATCAAGGTCGATTAATACTTGCTTATGATAAGGGATTACTACAATATGATGGTAATTCATGGCTTAAAATTGAAATCAATAGCAGTCCGTTAAAATTTTTAGATATAAATGAAACACCATTTTTAATAGCAAAAGATGGGATTTATACTTTTAAAGAAGATGCATTTCATCAAAATACTTTACACAAAAAAGTATCATTATCAATAAATTCTTCTTTTACTGACTTAGTATATCATCAAAACAAATTCTATTTATTGATTGATGAAGAAATAATTGTTTATGATGAGGAATTCAATAAAGTCGATGTTTTCCGTTCGAATTTGGGTTATAAAGACATATTTACATTTGATGATAAACTATTTGCTTTTGAAGATAACTATTTACTCGAAAATGTTGAGGGTACCTGGGTTGACTTAAACTTATATGCACCAGAAAATACAGACTTCCTCTTTTCTTTTAAAGGCAATGATATATTATACTTTGCTTATGATAATGGAGAATTTTATTCATTTAACGGAAAAAAATTTGAAACCTTTTCCGATGAAATTAACCAATATCTTAGTGACAATTTTGCAATCTCGGGTAAATTCTATGAAGATAAACTAATCATCTCGACTTTAAGCGGTGGTGTACTCTTA
This sequence comes from Marivirga arenosa, assembly GCF_030503875.2. Lineage (NCBI taxonomy): Bacteria > Pseudomonadati > Bacteroidota > Cytophagia > Cytophagales > Marivirgaceae > Marivirga > Marivirga arenosa. The sequence continues at coordinate 3,508,162 of NZ_CP129968.2, forward strand.
ATCGATGAGAATTCAAAAAAAATCTCTTCCACTATTCAAAAATATAATGGTTTACCTACCAATGAAGTAAGCGCTGTAACCATGGACCTGCAAAATGGTTTGTGGTTGGCTCATCCTTTTGGACTATCCCGTGCATCTCTTAATATACCATTATCGGACTTCCAATATTACCCTGGGATTGAGGGCTTACCTGAAACCAGCATCTTACATAATGGAAAATTATGGGTGGGTACAACAAGAGGGTTATTTTACTTAAAAGAGGTGAAGGATTATGAGACCTTAACAAAAAAATATATTGAAAAAGTAAAAGTATCCTCTAATCAAAAACCAGAAGATGAAGGAGACGAAAACTTCTTTGAAGAACTATTCAGTGTTGAAAATAATAATGCTGAAGTCGAGATATATATAGAGAAAGAACTCAACAAATTTAAAGAAATATACAAAGAAAAAGGAATTCGATTTTTAGCCTTAAGAAGAAAACTAAATGAGAAGGAAGAACAATTACGAGATTCTATACGAAAAGCGAATAAGGGTGAACCTAAAGCTAATCCTGAGTATAAAACCGTTATTAAAACCACCAACATAAGTAAGCTTAAATCCATTGATTATGAATATGAGAAAATATCAGAAATTGATGACCATATTGAAACATTAATTCCATTTAAAAACAGTTTAATTGCTAAAAGCAATACTGGAATTTATTTGATAAAGGATTTTAAGGCTAATAAAATATCCTCTTTAAAGATGATTAATAAGCTTTATTTCGAAGTAAATAAGAACAGATTATGGATAGCAAACGATCAGGGACTTTTCAGCTTATCAATAAAAGATGATAATTATAAAGTCATAAAACATAGCGACCACATTTTTAATGATATGCTAATTATTAGAAATCAACTAATTGCTGTTGGTAGTAATCAGATTGAAATATTTGATATAGTCGAAAATGACATAACATCAAAAAAGAAGATTGAAATTAGCAACAATTTTTCAGAGGAATTAGCAGTGTTTAATTCAGGTCAACAAATTAAATTATTAAGGTCAGATGCTATTCTTGACTTGAATTTAAAATCATTTAAACTAAAGATAGACTCAACATTTGAGAATCCTTTAAAATATTTCTTAAAAGATCAGAAAGAAAATATGTGGATTATTTCATCTGACAACCAATGGACAGTTTTAAATAAAAACATTCAAGAACAGGCCCGAAAATGGTTCAGAATTTTACCTTCCATAAAAAATATAAATTTCATTAATGATGAGAAAATATTCTTTATTTCTAATAACAGAATTATTGAATGGCTTTCAACTCCACTACAAAATTACACTACACCTAAAAGTTTTATAGATGGAATTAAAATTGAAAATAAATGGATAGAGGATCTTGACAAGATAAAGTTAAAACATAATGAAAATAACCTACAGGTTCTACTCAGTACTCCTGAATATTTATTTACAGATGATATTGAATATCAATATTATGTAAAGGGCCTTATGGATGAATGGTCAGGATGGTCTAAAAACAAGGAAATAGATTTTCCTTACATCCCTACCGGGAATTATAAACTACAAATTAAAGCAAGAACCATTCTTAGTAATGAAATCAATAATTTCAGTTTAGATTTTAAAGTCACACCTCCATACTGGCAAACCTGGTGGTTTTATCTACTAGAAATTGCTTTCTTCAGTATTCTAATATTTATCTCTATTAAATTAAATACAACTAATCAAAGTTCATTTTTAACTAAAACCTTTACATTTTTAACTTTAATTTTATTTCTTGAATTCATAGCAACGATTCTTGAAAACAATTTGGAAGGATACGTTGATGATTCACCGGTTTATACCTTTATCATTAATGTAATTCTTGCGGTATCGATTTCTCCAATAGAGCGAGGTATTTCAAAAATCTTAGTAATCTGGAATTCCGCAAGAAGTAAAAGTTTAATTTCTCAAATGAGAAAAAATCAACAGAAAAAAGAAAATGAGCAGAATCAAGATTGAAGAACCTGATAAGTATTTATTCACCGCCAAAATCACTACCCGAATTACCGATTTAAACTATGGTGGTCATGTTGGTAATGATAGAATATTTGCCTTCATGCATGATGCAAGAGTTCAGTTTTTCAAATCATTAGGTTATAAAAGTGAATTAGATTTTGATGGCTTAGGAAATATTCAAAGTGATGCTGCCATAACTTACAAAGCAGAGATTTTTGCCCATGAAGAAATTTCAATTGAAGTTGGCGTAAAAGACATCAATAAATATGGATGTGATTTTGTTTATAGGTTTTTGAAAGAAGACGGAAAAGTAGCTGCTGTAGGAAAAACAGGGATAATATTCTTTGATTATGAACAAAGAAAAATTGCCAATATGCCTGAATCATTCCTAGAAAAAATAAAATAGTAAATATAGTCAGTTTACTATCTGACTACATTTACCCCACCTCTTTGCTCGTAAGTTCTACTATTTTCTTCCGTTCCTTTGTAATTGATCACATAAGCATATAAGCCTTGTGGAACTTGTACACCATTCAAGTCAGTAGCATCCCATTCGAACCCCTTATCATTCGATTGAAATACAATGGTTCCCCATCTATTAAAAATGATGATTTGGAAATCCCCTACGTAATCATTTGCAAAAACCTTGAAGATTCTATTTTCTGCAATTGAACTACCAGGACGAATCGCAGTTGGCGCAAAAACTTGTGGTTGACAATCTTCTAAAACTGTGGTTGAGATATTATATTCACAGCCAGCAGCAGTTAGAACTGCTCTATATTCACCTGGCTCATTAGCTATTACTGTCCTGTTCGTAGAAGTATTTCCATTTGGAAGAGTCCAAGTATAACTTCCGAATGAACCTGGATCTAAAACCACTGATCTTACAGATTCAATACCCGTAGAACAGATATAATAAGTTTCTTCAATTTGAGGTTGGAATATCTCTTGAACCGTTAAATCTCTGGTAATGATAATTGGATCACAACCACCTGGCCCTGTATCTGAAACAGTTAAGGTATAAGTATCTGTTTCAATAATCTCCCATTCTAATGCAGCTTGAGAGTTATCAATGGTAGGGATTTGTGTGCCATCTGAATTTGTTAAAACTACATTGTAATTTCCACTTGCTCCGCTTGCAATAGCAGTTGCTATAATTGTTCCATCTTCACAATTCACTTGTGTTTCAAGACTTGCATTTAATGGCTCAAAATTTTCAGCTACATCAACTGATGATTGTGCAGCACAAGAAATATTCCCATTAGGTGCAACAGTAACCGTATAAGTTCCAGCTTGATTTACTGTAATACTCTGTCCTTGAGCCCCATTACTCCAATTAAAGGTGAAGTTATTCGGATCTTGACCATCTAAAATTACAGTTAGGTCTCTACCTCCACTACAATTTATTGTGTTTTCTATATCTAAAATATTTGCTTGAGGACTTATTTGTAAATTAATAGTTGCAGTATCAGCACATAGAACTCCAGTAGTGTCGGTTGCAATAATTGAATAAATACCCGCTGTAGCACTGGATAAATCAATATTTGGAGTTACTGAATAGACAATATCATTTGTATGGGAAGCAAGTTCTTGAAGATATGATAGCAAATCATAATTTGAACCACAACCAAATACATTATCATCAGGATTAAAATTTATTTGCTGGGCTGGATTTAAGGTAAATGAAGAACTTGCCAAACATCCATTGGCATCAGTTACCTCAATACTGTACGATCCTTCATTTAAACTATCTACTGTAAATATTGAATCATTCGTAACACTACTTGCAATAATAGATCTTGTTTGATCTAATATTTCCCATTGAAATGCGGGCCTCAAAATATCGCCACTCGCATTTAATGTAATTTCAACTTCCTGTAAATTAGGATCACAAGATGAGGCAATTTGTACAGCCGATGCAGTAAATGTAGCATTACTTAAACTCACAGTTTCAGTGGTACTACAATTAGTAAGGTTATCTATAACTGTCACATTGTAACTGCCCGCCCCAAGTGCTGTAGCATTTGTTGTTCCGGCATTAACAGTAGTTGGTCCATTCCAGTTGATTGTATAATCTCCAGAGCCTCCACTCAGAGATATTGAAATTGAACCGTCATTAACTCCACATGAAGGTTCAGCTGTATTGTCAATCGTAATTATAGGATTTTCGTTTACAATCACTTCAATTTCATCGGAAGCAAAACAATTAGGATCAATTGGGTCTGGAATTTCTACCCTAATCATAAAAGTACCTGGAGTAGAGGTGTTAACATCAAAATTCTGTCCGCTAGCTGTTTGTTGCACATCATCAACAAACCATCTGTAAGTTGATGCGCTTCCATCCGCATTTAATCTTAAACTTGCATCTTGACAAACTATTCGATCACCTCCGAGGTCTACTTCATATGGCGGACCTACAAATATATCAGCTGTTGAAGTACAGCCATTTACAGAAGTAATCGTAACAGAATAATTTCCTGTTTCAGTTACATCAATTGTTTGAGTAGTATCTCCAGTATTCCACACGTAAGTATGTCCTGGTTCATCTACTATATCATCTCCTAGTGTTAAAGTAGTACCGCAGAAAGTTCTGGTATTGGAAACATTACTAACATCAGGGCTTGGATATAATTCAAAATTTTCGACAAGAAGATTATCATATCCACATTCATTGGTAATTCTTAATGAAGCTTCATATTGACCTGGATCTAATTGGATATCTAAAGTATCATTCTGGCTATTCGATGTATAGACACTATTTGTACTTCCAATCGGTGTAATAGTCCAATTAAATTGGTCAAAATTAGTAGTTCCATTCCCTTGCAAAATAATTTGATCTGATGTACATGAAGCTATCACTGCTATCGAAGGTTCTTGACTTGGGGTGGATAAATTCTGAACAAAATTAGGCAAGCCTAATCTACTTGTTCTACCCGCTAAATTAAATGGCTGTAAACTTGATGCCAGATTAGCTCCATCAGCTGGATCATATCGTTGGTCTGGGGCTCCAATTGTATAAACATCAGGACTATTATTGGCTGCTATGTATATTTGGCCATTTGGTCCAGTTTGCAATGCTCCTGCTTCAAATCCTAAGTCAGCAACTGTCACACTATCTGGATTTTGAATATCATCAATTGAATAATCATCATCTATCGGAATTTGCAATAACAATGAATTAGCTCCATCATTAATAGTTGCATACAATAAGTTACTGCTAGGAGAAAATTCAATTCCATAAACTGTTCCACCGAAATTAACATCAATCAATGCTTCTTCCCATCCATTCACACTATCGCGCCTGATGTAATCTATAAAAGCACCACCAGAATTGTAGGCTTGTGCAATTTTATCTCCACCAGCTGCGTACTTTAAATATCCGTTTGCTGAAGAATTCGAAAAATAGTTGCTTCCTTCGGATATAAATTCAGCTGCATTTATTCCTTGATCATTAACTGGGTAATATCTGAAGCTATTACTTCCAAGCTCATGAGTTAACACGTTCGTATTTTGAACCCCTTGAGCAGCCACTTTTTCAGTACTCCTACTATAGATTTTTCTCCCTTTCAATACAACATCTCCTAATCCATTATTAAGTTTCATATCTATTAAAGCATAGGAGAAGATGTTACTACCAGTACTTGCATCTTCATTCAAGAATAAATAATATAATGAAGGATCAGAACCATGCGTTACTGCAACCACTCCCTGTGAAGCAGCGGGATCTCCACCCAGATCGGTTCCATTCGCCATCACATTGTGTTGAGAGTCCCAAATAGTCTCCCCATTGGTATAGAATAATAAATCACCATTATCATCAGAAACGGTTGTACACCCTTCCTCTGCTTGAATATTACCGTCAGTAACAGCAACTGGTCCCCCATCGCCACTAAAATCTATTCCTGCACCTTCCCCGAAATACCAAAAATTAGCAACTTGCTTTTGCTCTTCAAATAAGGTCAAGGTAAAGCTAGCTGTAACGGTGCAGTTTCCAACAGTAACTGCAGCTGTATAAACTCCAGAAGAATCGAAAGTAGCTGTTCCATCACCATTATCGGTAAACTTAGTTGTGTCAGCATTGATCCAAACGACATTATCGGGTTGAGAACCATCTGACAATGTTGGTCCATAATTTTCAAGAGGTAATTCACAAACAGTAGTATCCTGGAGCTGAACTTGAGAGTTAAACTGTTCTACTGTTACTTGAGAAGAATCAATAAAAATATTTCCTCCTACATTTACCGTTAGGGTAACATTATAATTACCCGGCTGATCAAAAATCACATTAGGGCTTATTGCATTGGATGATTGTCCATTTCCAAAATCCCAGTTTAAAGAAGTTACATCATTAAAATCTCCATAATCAGCAAAAAAGGAAACGGGGTTATTTTGACATATACTCGTGTTTAACTGGGAAGTATACCAGTCAAAACTTACGGCACCATCCACTATTGCAGGAGGTGCTATATTTGGAAAACTATTAGCTTGTCCATAAGATGTTACACTAAACAATTCCCATTCAATTCTCAAAGAATCAGGGATTGAATCTGCTCTTAATATTCTACTTAAATAACTCTCTGCTCCATTATTGTAAAGGAAATACATATTTCCATCAGGGCCGTTCTGTATGGAATTAACGGTAGCTACAGATCTATTTAATACATTTTCTGAAGATGCACTATCTAAATTCACTTGAATCAAGCTGGCTTGCCCACTAGAATTATTTCTGGCATAATATAAGTTTGTTCCCCCTATTGACCATTCGACATCTGAAATAGTTTGATTTACTGCCCCAGTATTAGTTAATGAATTTTCATTTTGAAATAAAGGATTTAAAGGATCCGAAAGGTCTAAATCTAGTAATACAATATTTTTTGGAGTTCCACTTACGTTATCAGAGGAAAGTGCTAATTGTGGATTAGTACCAGAATTGGGTCGAAAGGATAATCCATTTAAGCTAAAACTAATGGAGAAGTTATGACTTGCAACAGAAGCTAATGTCCCATCTGCTTGAACCTGTGCTAGTTCTAAACTGTTACCAGACTGAAAAATGAGGAAATAATTATCTCCAAATTTATAAGAATTGATAAAGTCGCTCAGATTAGCGAAACCTGTTCCTTGAGCTGAAGCAGTAACTTCACCATAAGTACCTAAAGACATGTCTACGCTAAGGTATTGTAATTCTCCTGCATCATTAATAATGTACACATAATATATGTCGCTATTAGCATTTGGTGATGGAGAAATCGCCACTGGATGACGCAAAGTATTATCCCCACCTATTGCTGTCCCACCCGGTATAGCATTATGATCTTTCCCGTAAATTAAATCTCCATCTGTGTAGAATAATAATTGACCATCAATCGCATTGGTTGCAACAGCCGCTCCAGAATTCCCGAAAGGAGTAGCTTGATCATCAATTAAAAAAGATTGACGGGCATTATTTCTATCAAATCTTACAGCATTATTATTATCGCCAAAATACCAGAATGTTTCTGAGAAATTTTGAGCCAAAGCTACTTTTACACTAAGTAAAAAGACAAGAAAAATAGATTTAAGTATTTTATTATTCATATATTCGGGAATTGTCAGCTGATTACTAACGAAAAACAATCGAAATAAATTTTCTTTATTTTAAAATATGTTTTTCGATTTACAGACGTTAAATGTACCAAGTCGAAATTTATAAAATAATAGATAAAGAAGTGAACAATTTAATCATTTTCAGTTTTTTAAGTAATTTTTATATTTTTTTTTAATTAGGTGCGTCCCCTTTTCTGACTTATTTTATATATTTCGATGATTTTTGAATTTTAAATTTGTGTTGTGCTAGAGAGTTTTATAAGAAATAGTTTACTGATTTCAATCATCTTGGCTGCCTTTTTTCTAAGGCCAGAAATTGCAAAGGCCCAAGATCCGCAATTTTCACAATTTTATGCGGCACCCTTATATTTAAATCCTGCTTTTGCAGGAAATACTCAAATGAGTCGTGCTGGTATCAATTACAGAAATCAGTGGCCAAGTATTAATGCAAACTTTGTAACCTATTCAGCCTATTTCGATCATTATTTTGATAGATTAAAAAGTGGTGTAGGTTTAATTGTGACTAGAGATGAAGAAGGATTGGTGGGTTTAAGATCTACTTCTGTAGGTGCTCAATATGCCTATCAATTAAGATTATCAGAAAAATTAACTTTTAGGCCTGGTGCTCAAATTGGTGTATACAATAGAAATTTAAATTTTGCTGAACTTACATTTGGCGATCAATGGGATCCTGAAACTCAAAGTTTTCAAAACCCAACTGGGGAAGTTGCAACAGGTCAAAGTAAAACCTTTCTCGATCTATCATTCGGAGGTGTACTATATTCTGACAATTTCTGGTTCGGATACTCGGTTTTTCATCTAAATCAGCCTAATCAATCAATTTTAGGTGAAGAAAGTATACTTCCGATGAAACATTCATTCCATGCTGGGTACAAAATACCTATCAACACAGGTTACCGAAAAGGTTTTAGTAGAAATGGAGATGAAAGAAGTATAACGCCCACTGCTCAATATAAAATGCAAGGAGGTTTTCAGCAAGCTGATTTAGGTCTTTATAGTACATTAGAACCTATGGTGGTAGGACTTTGGTATAGAGGTATTCCTTTCAATACTCCAAATGGATTCTCTTCTTCGGAATCTTTAGTCCTTTTAGTAGGATATTCTTACCAAAAACTTGCAGTGGGTTACAGCTTTGATTACACTCTATCAGACTTGGGAATCAGAAGTGGCGGAGCCCATGAGATTTCAATATCTTATGTACTATCATTAAGGGATCCACGCAGACCACCTGCCGACAAACTTGTGATTCCGTGCCCTAAATTTTAAAATACTTTATGATTTTAACTTCAGATCAATTTTTTGCGATCATTTTAATGGTGGTAGCTATTGACTATGCACTTAATACTGTAGTAGACTTACTAAACTTCAAAAGAGCTAATTCAAAACTACCAGAGGATTTACAAGGTTTTTTCAATCAAGAGAAATATTCAGAAGCAGTTAAATACCAAAGAGTAAACACTAAATTCGGTTTATGGAGCGGATTATCTAGTTTGGTAATCATGCTTATTGTATTACTGTTTGGTCTATTTGGAGAATTAGATGATTATGTAAGAGTTCATTTTAATTCTGTTATCACCCAAACATTAGCCTTCTTCGGAATTATTTTTATTGTAAACGATATATGGAATATTCCTTGGCAATGGTATTCTACATTTAAGATTGAGGAAAGCTTTGGTTTTAATAAAATGACATCCACCTTATTTTGGAAGGATAAAATCAAATCATACGTTTTAACAGCAATAATTGGAGGAATCCTATTGTCTATTTTAGTATTTCTGATTACCTGGATAGGCCAATCTTTTTGGTGGATTTTTTGGATTGTGATAGCAATATTTATGATTGGTGCTAATTTTTTTTACACTAGCTGGATATTGCCTCTTTTCAATAAGTTAGTGCCTTTAGAAGATGGAAGTTTACGCGAGAAGATAATGTCATATGGTAAATCTGTAGAATTCCCTATTCAAAATATTTATGTTATGGATGGCTCTAAAAGATCCGCAAAAGCTAATGCCTTTTTCTCAGGTTTTGGTAAAAGGAAGAAAATTGTACTCTTTGACACTTTATTAGAAAAGAATACAGAAGAGGAGTTAGTTGCCATTTTAGCTCATGAAGTAGGTCACTACAAAAAGAAACATACAATTTCCGGTCTGTTCAGTGGTATTCTTCAAACCGGTGCTATGCTATTTATCATGTCATTTATGATATTCAACCCTGAATTGAGTAAAGCACTGGGTGCGGCTCAGCTAAGCTTCCCTGTTAATTTTATTGCATTTGGAATTATATATACACCTATTAGCTTGATTTTATCATTGTTTTCAAACTTTATTAGTCGAAAACATGAATATCAAGCTGATGAATTTGCGACAATTACTTACAATGGTAATGCTTTGCAAAATGCTCTTAAAAAGCTTTCTGTGGACAGTTTGAGCAATTTAAAACCACATAAGTTGTATGTATTCTTTCATTACTCACATCCCCCGCTCTTAGAAAGACTAAAAGCTATCGATAAGCTCAAATAAAGATTGTTATATTTTTAAAGAAAAAAATTATCTTTATGCCATAAGAGTACTAATACCGCTTTAAATGATTATATTTCTTAAACAAATTGACGAAATATAATATTATTTTGTAGTGTTATTAAAGCTATCAACAAGCTTATAATTAATTAAAAGCAAATTATTATGAAAAAATCACTTATTGTATTATTCTGTTTAAGCATCTCTACTATGGTTTTTGCTCAACAGGATAAAATAGATGGCTTAATCTATAGGGGTGAAAATCTTTTTAAAATAAAGAATTACGAAGGAACAGTTAAATCATTAGCTGAAGCCGTAGAACTAGGTGCAAACGAGCCCTATGTTAATTATATGTTAGGAGTATCATATTTAATGATGCCAAATGCAACCGACCAATTAAAAGCTGCACCTATTTTTTCAAAATTGGAAATGCAAGGCAGCTTTTCTGATCTACCCCAAGATGCTTACTACTATATGGGACAAGCATTCCATAAATCTTTGGAATTGGAAAAAGCGACTAAATATTACAACCAATATTTAAATAGCTTAAGTGATTCCCAAAGAAAAGAAAGAGCGGATGTAGAGTTAGAGATCGCGAAAGTTGAAAATGCTAAACGATTATTAAGCCAGAAAAAAGATATCAATATTCAAAGAATGGCTCCTCCTATCAACTCAGAATTCACTGAATATAATCCAGTGGTTTCTGCAGATCAGTCGGTAATGGCATTCACCTCATTAAGACCTAACCAAAGAACTGGAAGATCATCTGAAGATGTATATATCACTTACAAAAGCTCAGGCGACTGGGGTGAGCCTCAAAAAATTGACATCAGAACTGACGAAAACGTGGGTACTGCTGGTATCTCACCTGATGGCCAACAAATGCTAGTTTTTATTGGATCAGGAAACACTGGAAACCTTTATATCATGAGAAAAGAAGCTGATGGATGGAGTCAGCCATCAGCTATTGAAGGATTAAATTCTCGTGATTTAGAAAGTACTGGTTCAATCACACCTGATGGAAAGAAAATCTATTTTGCGAGTAACAGGCCAGGTGGTTATGGTGGAATGGATATTTGGGTAGCTGAAAGCTTAGGAAACGGAAAATGGGGAAATGTAAAAAACTTAGGTGCAGAAGTGAACAGTAAATATGACGAAGATGCTCCTTTCATTCACCCTGATATGAAGACTTTGTATTACACTTCTAATGGTATAAATTCCATGGGAGGAAGAGATATTTTTAGAACTAACCTTGTGGGTGGAAAATGGACTTCACCACAAAATATGGGATATCCAATTAACACTCCGTTAAATGATAATTACTTTACCTTATCAGCAGATGGAAGTAAAGGATATTTCTCATCTGATAGACAGGGTGGATATGGAGGACAGGACATCTACATTTTTGATATGCCTGAAAAATATGCCAATATTCCTCTTACCATGCTAAAAGGTAAAATTACTGCAGGTGAGGATGAACAACCCGTTCCTACTAAAATCAAACTAATTGATAATGAAAATAACACTAAAGTAGATTATGTGTACGATCCAGATCCTAATACAGGTAATTATCTAATCATTTTACCCCCAGGTAAAAATTATGACTTGATAATTGAATCAGAAGGATATCTTCCTTACACCTTAAACATCAATGTACCTAACCAGACTTATTTCTATGAGCTTTATCAGAAAATTAATCTAAAGCTTATAAAGCAGTTTGATGTAGTGGTAGGACAAGAAGTTTCAGTTAACAATGCATTTTACGATACCAAGCAAGAAGGGACGTACTCTCCTAGACAGGCAAATGAGGCTATGTTAGTACAAAGTGATAGTTTGGATGTTTACGATATGATGGATGCGATAATTGCCGCTGAAGATACTGCAGCTTTTAATTATATGATGGATTTAATGTACTCAGTAAATCCAATTGAGGATGTTGATTTCAGCGCGAATGAAGATGAAATGGAAATCGCTAGTAGAACCTATTATTATGATGAAAGTGATACTACTACCTTAAAAAGTAGAGTGGTTGAAGGTGAGACTATTTACTCTCTGCCGACAATGTATGTAACGGAAGAAGCTGAGCAACAAAAGAAGGAAAAAGCACAGAAAGCTGAAATCACATACGACAAATCTTTACTTGAGCCTGTTTACAAAATCTATTTTGATGTAGGGGAAGCAAAGTTTGCAGATAAATACAATTCTCAATTACAAGAGATTTATGAGCAATTACAGAAGCATGATGCGCTGGGGATTCAAATTTCAGGATATGCTTCAGCTGAAGGAGACCCCGAATTAAACAGGAAATTATCGAATAAAAGAGCTATTGAAGTAGTAAATTTCTTCAACTACAAAGGAGTTGTTAGGAGAAGAATTATTGCAAAAGGATACGGCTCTACTAAATCAGACACTAAAAATCCAGCTGAAAACAGACGTGTAGAAGTTCAAATAATTGATCTTAATAATGTTGACAGGTAATTAATTGAAACAAAAGTTTAAAGGCTATCCAAACAGATAGCCTTTTTTTATGCTTAATATTCATAGTTTGAGGCTAAAAAATTCGTTTTTCGTTCAACACATTCTATCTTTGAAGGAATATAAGTTGATCATACTATGGCAAAAAACGACATACAAAAAGCTGTTTATACTAAACCTACCAATAAGGAAAAAAACGAGCTATTAAAAGAAAAAAATGCTGCTGCACTAAAAGGTGGTGGTGAAGATCGAATAGAAGCTCAACATAAAAAAGGCAAACTTACGGCCAGAGAAAGAATTGATCTTTTAATGGATGAAGGTTCTTTTGAGGAAATTGGCAAGTTCGTGATGCATCGTTGCAAAGACTTTGGATTGGACAAACAACATTATCCAGGAGATGGTGTAGTAACAGGCTATGGAACTGTAAATGGTAGATTAACCTATGTATTCAGCCAAGATTTTACTGTTTTTGGTGGCTCACTATCTGAAACCCATGCAGAAAAAATAGTGAAAATCATGGAAATGGCTATGAAAAATGGGGCTCCAGTAATTGGCTTGAATGATTCTGGTGGAGCTAGAATCCAAGAAGGGGTCGTTTCTTTAGGGGGGTATGCTGATATCTTTTACAGAAACGTTAGAGCATCTGGGGTTGTACCACAAATATCAGCTATAATGGGGCCATGCGCTGGTGGAGCGGTATACTCTCCTGCCATGACAGATTTCATTATGATGGTTGAAAATACAAGTTATATGTTTGTGACTGGGCCAAATGTTGTAAAGACAGTAACTCAGGAAAACGTAACTTCAGAAGAGCTTGGTGGGGCAAGTACGCATAGTACTAAGAGCGGTGTAACACATTTCTCTTGTGCTAATGAATTAGAATGCATCAATAATATTAAAACATTATTGAGCTATGTTCCTCAGAATTGTGAAGATCCTGTTCCATCTGTTCATTATGAATTAAAAGAGGATGAAACAAGAAAAGGATTAAATGAGATAGTTCCTGACAATCCTAATCAGCCTTATGATATGAGGGAAGTGATTGAAGAAACTGTAGATGAAAATAGTTTCTTTGAAGTTCATAAAAACTATGCTGAGAATATAGTAGTTGGTTTTGCTCACTTAGCAGGAAGAAGCATTGGTATAGTTGGAAATCAACCTGCATCATTAGCTGGAGTATTGGATAATGATGCTAGTAAAAAAGCTGCCCGATTCGTTCGTTTCTGTGACAGCTTTAACATTCCTTTATTAGTATTTGAAGATGTACCAGGTTTCTTACCAGGAACAGATCAAGAATGGAATGGAATTATTTCGAATGGTGCAAAACTGCTATATGCTTTCAGTGAAGCTACTGTTCCAAGAGTAACCGTTATTACGCGTAAAGCGTATGGTGGCGCCTATGATGTGATGAACTCTAAGCATATAGGTGCGGATATGAATTACGCATGGCCAACTGCTGAAATTGCCGTAATGGGTGCTAAAGGTGCATCAGAAATCATTTTCAGAAAGGAAATTGCAGCAGCAGATGATCCTGAAGCTAAATTAGATGAAAAAGTACAAGAATATACCGAAAAGTTTGCTAATCCTTACAGAGCAGCACACAGAGGTTATGTGGATGAGGTGATATTACCATCTGATACAAGAAAGAAACTAATCAAAGCTTTCTCAATGTTGGAAAACAAAGTAGATACACTGCCTAAAAAGAAACACGGAAATATTCCATTATAATCTAAGCCTCCACATGGAGGCTTTTTTATTGAGTTAAAAAGTTATATGTAACTTTGGTTACATTTAATCGAACTGCTTTATTTCTATATTCGTTATAGTTTGAAAATTTAGATAATGGAATACATTGATATCTTTATCACTTCATTTAAAGACTACGCGAGATATGTAGGAAATGAAGTAATTAATCCACATTGGGGTAATTATTTATACTGGCTGATTGGAATATCGCTATTCTTCTATGCATTAGAACTAATCATGCCTTGGAGGAAAAACCAACCTAAAATTAGAAAAGACTTCTGGTTGGATGCTTTTTATATGTTCTTCAACTTTTTTCTATTCTCTTTAGTGGGATATTATGCAGTTTCAAATGTATTCGTTGAGTTATTTAATGATTTCTTAGCTTTGTTTGGAATCGAAAATTTGGTAGCCATTGAAATCAATACCTGGCCAGTATGGGCTCAATTACTTACCTTATTTTTAGTTCGAGATTTTATTCATTGGAACGTGCATAGATTACTGCATGCTGTGCCTGCATTATGGGAATTCCACAAAGTCCATCATTCGGTTGAACAAATGGGATTTGCAGCTCATTTAAGGTTCCATTGGATGGAAACTATAGTGTATAGAACCATTGAATATATTCCACTAGCCATGATTGGTTTCGGAATACAAGAATTTCTATTGGTTCATTTATTTGCATTGGCAATCGGACACTTTAATCATTCTAATATAAAAGTCCCATTAGGTCCTTTAAAGTATATATTCAATAATCCGCAAATGCATATATGGCATCATGCTAAGCATATACCATCAAAAACTGGAGTGAATTTCGGGATTTCATTAAGTATATGGGATTATATTTTTGGCACTCATTACATACCAAAAGAAGGAAGAGATGAGCCATTAGGTTTTGATGGTATGGATAAATTTCCTGAAAATTTAAAAGATCAATTAATCTATGGGCTTAAACCTCATAAAGAAAATTCAAAATAATTGATTAATTCCTTCGATATCTATTGCGCAATTACCTGCAATTCCGTAACATTGCAATCCGAAAAACAGAGAGTTTCAAAACTCTAGTTTTTAGGGCCTATAGCTCAGCTGGTTAGAGCACTTGACTCATAATCAAGGGGTCCCTGGTTCGAGCCCAGGTGGGCCCACTTTCAAAAATCATTTTGATACAAAAAGCCTTAAATCTTACGATTTAGGGCTTTTTTATTTTTTATCATTCAATAAAAACCAATTAATATCAAATAAAAAGTGTCCATTTGGTGTCCATTTTGAAATTGTATATTTTTGAACACTCGGCCCTTTCAAGCAAGTAGAGGCCGTTTTGCTGTCTGTTGTAATTATTTCTGCTCATGCTTTAGTGTCCATTTTAACATTACGCAACATGAGCAATTCAAAAAATCATTCATTAAGTACTTTACTGTATGTAAAGAAGCATCGCATCAAGGAAGGTTTAGCCCCTTTGTATCTGCGAATTTCAACCACCAATTCGAGAGTAGAATATTCACTCAGTAGAAAAGTAGAATTCAAAAAGTGGAACTATAACAAGCAAAGGTTAGGAGGATCCACTCAGGAAACAAAAAAGTTAAATCGTTTCCTGGATCAACTAATAGATAGAATTCACAAAATTTATGAAGAGCTGATACTGAACCAAGAATATGTAACAGCCGAAGTAATTAGAAACAAACTTTTCAACCTGGAAGAAGAAAGCGAAATCACCCTACTCTATCTTTCAAAGTATCACTTAGAGAACTTCACCAAGAAACTAAAGTGGAGCACACTAAAACACTACAAAGTGACAGAGAGATATTTTCAAAGATTCCTAAAGGCAAAACACAAGTTAAGCGACATCCCTTTGAAAAGTATTGACTATAAATTTCTAATCGATTTTGAAGATTTCCTTCGCAATTGGAAACCAAAGGA
This sequence comes from Marivirga arenosa, assembly GCF_030503875.2. NCBI lineage: Bacteria > Pseudomonadati > Bacteroidota > Cytophagia > Cytophagales > Marivirgaceae > Marivirga > Marivirga arenosa. The sequence goes on from NZ_CP129968.2 coordinate 3,524,418, forward strand.
CCATCAAAAGGCACTAAATAATAATGGTGTGATGAAGCACATGATAAGATTTAGGAAACTTTTAAAACTAGCCCAAAGGCTCGATTGGATAGAAAAGAACCCATTTAAAAAATATCAAACCCATTTTGAAAAAGTTGAAAGAGAATATCTGGATGGGAATGAACTTCAAGCCATTGAGGAAAAAGAGTTTAATATCCCAAGGCTCGAAATGGTAAGAGATATCTTTATATTCAGCTGTTATACAGGCCTATCTTATGTTGATATCTATCATTTATCGAAAGATAATATTTCTATAGGCATGGATGGTGAGAGATGGATTCATTTGAAAAGAAAGAAAACGAATACATCCTTCTCGGTGATGCTTTTGCCAAAGGCAGAACACATTATTGAAAAATATACAGATCATCCAAGAGCTTTTGAAAATCAGCTTTTACCTGTTTTATCTAACCAAAAAACCAACGCCTATCTAAAGGAAATTGCAGATCTATGCGGCATAAAGAAAACGCTAACCTTTCATATAGCCCGACATACCTTTGCCACCACGGTTACTCTTACGAATGGAGTACCGATTGAAACAGTGAGCAAAATGTTAGGCCATACCAAGTTGGCCACCACACAGATTTACGCTAAAGTGGTCGAGAATAAAATAGGTGAAGATATGGCTGCACTAAAGCAGAAATTATCACAATCCGAGCAACTGAAAAAGGCAGATTAATCTGCCTTTTCTTTTTTACCAGAGCAATATAATTTAATACCCAATAGTTTTAATTATTATATTTTAAATACAACAGTATACTTATGGAATAATATTTGATATCAAACGAACCAATATTTCAGTCAAAACAGAACCATTCTCCCCACTTTTGAACCAATAATTAAACTATTAAACCCTATTGAAAAGTGAGATATGAATTAGACCTATTTGACTATATCGTCTCTGAGTATTTTAAAAATGAAAAACAACAACTATCAAAATCAGAATTTCATGAATGGAAGCAGAACCTCTTAAAAGAAGAAGAACGGCTAAGGCAAAGCTTAATGAAAATGGTCTTTGTCAATCAGGATGACCAAGCCATTGAAAGGCAAGTACAATTCTACCAGCACAAACTGATTACCATTTCAAAAGAGGTAGCCAATCAGATTGAATACCTCCCAATTCCTTATGAGCGCATTATCAAAAAAGATGACTACAGATCTCAATTAGGGCATCTATTTCTTAAAATTCTCTCTGACCTATTAACCTTTATTGAAAATCACTTTGCCCGATATTTCAATCAGGACAGCGAAGTACCCACCACTTATTTTGAAAGGTCCAGTACACAGCTGCGCTATAAATTATTTAAAATCAAAGAGCTCGGAGACCTTAAAAATATAGATCCTCCCCTTTTGAAAATTATTATTCATCACATTCAAAAAGCAATAGACAACCCAAAAGGCATCTCCTACCGCAAGTTTATCTATTGTAAAACATTCCTTTCTGAAATGCTGGTTATGCTTTCTCGAGATCCGAAAGGCATTAAGATGGAAAAACAGATTATTACCAACTTAATATATCTGAACTTCAATGTATTTGCCATTTACAATTACATTAGCAACCGACTTACTGAGCACTATCAAGCCAAATCCAATTATAATGATCAGCTACTGCAATTGCAGCTTTTCAAAAAGTTGATCAATCAATCTCATATAAAGCCTGATTTTGAATTTCATTCCAATACTCCAAGTCTTAAAGAAAGCCTTTTAATTTGGATTGAGGAGGAAGTATTCTACTTCAAAGAAAGAAAGCAGCTTTCAATTCAATACCAACAACCAGAGGTAGCCTGGAATAAAGCACATAAAACCAAAAAGCTTTACAGTACACTTTCAGTATCACAGCTAGCCTATTTCATGAGGTTATTGTCAAATGCTAACATTATAACCCTTGAAAGTAAAGCCAAATTAATTGAATTAATATCAGATAACTTTTCTACTACGAGTCAGAAAGACATCTCCGTTAAGAGCTTAAAAAATAAAATCTATTCACCCGAATTTTCAACAATTGAGAACATTCAAAATCTGTTAGAAAACTTAATCCAAATGACCGAAAAGGATAAAACGATAAATTAATTTCATTTTTTTTCGTTTAAAAACTCTATTTAAACAAAATGGAAAGGGGTTATAGGGGGTTATATAACCCCTTTGCAACTGTTTTAGCATTCCTCCTTTTTGCAGCTTTGCCATGACAACAAAAACAAGTAAATAGTATGGCAGCGGAAATAATCACAACAGATGACTTAAGAGAATTCAAACTGGAATTACTCGATGATTTCAGAAAGCTTTTAGCAGAACAAAAAGGGATCCCCACCAAAAAGTGGCTACGATCCGAAGAAGTCAAAAAGCTTTTAAACATCAGTCCGGGTACACTCCAAAATTTGAGAGTAAACGGCACACTCCCCTTCACAAAAATGGGTGGTGTTTTATACTACGATGCACAGGATATTCAAAATATCTTACAATCAAATAAGATAGGCTGATGAATACAGCAGAAAATAGTATGAAGAAACCGGTGAATTTTATTCACCAGTTTCTTTCCGCTATGGATAAAATATCTGAGGAGAAAAGCTTCAATCCAACACATGTAAGTCTTTATGTGAGCTTATTCACAAGGTGGAACTTAAACCATTTTAGAAACCCAATATCCATCAACAGAGAAGAGGTGATGACGATTTCTAAAATAGGTTCTAAAAACACCTATCATAAGTGCTTAAAGGATTTACAAAAAAGTGGATTTATTGATTACCTCCCTTCTCATAACCCTATGAAAGGCAGCCAAATCAACATGCTCAAAATCAGTACAACTACTGATACAAGCACTGAACAAGTGGTGGACAAGTACAATACAACTACTACACAAGTAGTGAGCCCTTCATTAAACAATATAAACAGTATAAACAATACAAAGAATATAGATATAGGCTCGAATAAAAATTCAACTAAAAAATTTAAGCCACCAAAATTAGACGAGGTGAAAAATTATCTAAAGGAGAAATCAAAAGAATATGAACTACAGAAAAAAGAAATCGACCAGGAGGCCGAAAAATTCCTCAACTACTATTCAGCCAAAGGCTGGATAGTAGGCAAAAATTCAAAAATGAAAGACTGGCAAGCTGCTCTTCGCAACTGGTTATTGAATTACAAAAAATTCAACCCATCAGACACCAAACAAAACCAAGCCGGCCACCTCCACAACAACGAAATCAAAGACTATGATATACCCCTCTAACCTCTGCAGCATAAGGTCTGCAGAAACCAGCGCGCAGGAAGGTCAAAATAGCGGGCCAGCTGCTGGATGCAGCGTTGAAGCATCATATTGTTGTGCCTTTTGAATACTTTTTGGCTAGAAAAAGTTGAACTGACAGCTCCTTTCTTTGAGCGAGGGAAGGACAAAATAGCGGGCCAGCGGTAGCCATGCGGGTGGAAGCATCATTTTGCCTTGATTTTTGCAATACTTTTTATCAAGAAAAAGTATGAAACAGAAAACCTAAAACTATAAAGATAAAACTAATGAAAGCAAATACTCAGCAAATAAGCACAATCCCTAGGCGGGCTGGATTGGTGAAAAGGCGGGCCAGAGTTGGCCAGTGCATGGCAGCATCTTTTCACCATGCTTTTTGCATACTTTTTAGCTAGAAAAAGTATGAAGTAAATGACTTCAATATTTATTAATAAGGATTACGATGGCATCAAATGAAATAAACTTAAAGAACTATAGATCAAAAAAATTCCAATTCCACCACTGCTTAAACTTCCTTCAAAAAGCAGGACAAACAGAATTCGGAAATCACTTCAAAATCCATGAAGCCGATCATGAAATTCTCTTCAAAATACTGGCCTACTTCTATGAAGATGAAGAAATCTGTAGTGATAATAACATCTCATTGCGGAAAGGATTACTACTCACAGGACCAGTAGGCTGCGGCAAAACAAAACTAATGATGCTCTTCAGGCACTTCCTCCACAAAGTCCATAAATACTCAGTAAAATCAACTAGAGATATTGCTTATGAATTCATGGAACATGGCTTCTCCGTAATCAACAAATATTCAAAAGCTCACTTTCAACGTTATCAAGACCAGCTGGTACCCAAAACACTATGCTTAGATGACCTAGGACTTGAATCCACTATCAAACACTTTGGTAACGAAACCAACACCATAGCTGAAATCCTCCTAAACCGTTACCACCTTTTCACCACCAGGAGCATGATCACCCACGCCACTACAAACTTAATTCCTACTGAATTAGAAAACCTCTATGGAAATAGAGTTAGGTCGAGAATGAGAGAAATGTTTAATTTGATTGCATTCCATTCTACTGATAAAAGAGCTTAACTTAATATTCAACAATTTTTCTTAATTATGTAGTGTAAATAAAGTAATGTAATTTTATTTACACGTAGAGTAAAATTGTTTACTTTATGGAATTGTTATATACCATTAAGATAGTGCAATGAAACAGTATAGTAGAATTTTAGGAATTGTAAGTTTTATAGCCTGTATAGGTTTGTTCGGTCTTCTGATTTTTGGCTTCATCGAATCTGAAGAAGAACGATGGATACTAATACTTCTTTCTATACCTCTATACGCTTTTATTCACTTCATTCTTCTTCATAGGTTTGGCTTCAATTATAAAGCTGAATTTACTAAGCCTCAAAGTATTGCTGTAGTTAGTCTCTCTTTAATATTTGGATTGTCATTTTTATTACTAATTCCACCTAATATCGTCAGATTTAACTCAATTATAAAAGAAAATGAAAAACTTGCAGAACCATTGAAACTTGGAATTGATACAACAGCATATGGTTATTCAGCTGGGTTAAATACTAAATTTCTTAATGGTCAGATTAATTACCAGTTTCAGACTCTAGCAAGCGAACCCTTTAAAAAAGACAGACCCAACGTTCCTTCGTTCACTATTAAATTTTATGATGAAGATGGGTTTTTTATTAATGAAATAGAAATCAGTAACTACACTCGAAATGTTGATAGTGAAGGTAACGTTACAGGTATTTCAGCTAACTCTAGTGAATACATGAATTCAGGTGACTATAAAAGAATTGCTGACTGGGGTCTAGTAATAAATAAATCGAAATGAAAGTCATTGGCACTATTTCTAAAAAGCTTAAAGAAAAACCCTATATCTATAGAATTGAACTACTTGACCGATTTGAAAAGCTTCTATCAGATAAAGAAATTGTTTTTGTAAGACCATCAACTTGGCAGGACCCTCTTGAAAATCTTATTTTCAATGCAAAACTGGTAAAGGATGGTAAAGAGTATCACCACCCAGTTAAAGAAAAAATCTATTCGCAATGTTGGAGCTATGAAGGAGATTCCTATGCTCTATGGCAGATTTACACTACAAAAAAGAATGATAAGGGCGAATTCAAAAGACATTTGGGCGTTCGAATAACAACAAAACTTGACAAGTTACAACAAATATCAAATCTCAATAATGGCGATTTTTACTATGGTCAGGTAAATTATTTATGCAAATACCAACTTGAAAAACTACCTAAAGACCTATCTATAATTAAATCATTAAGAGATACGAATTTGAATGAAAATCATCTAAAGACACTTCTGATAAAACGTAAATCATACCATTATGAAAATGAGGTGAGATTAATTGCAAATCCTATTGACAAATTGATAGATAAAACTGATAATCGCTTATGCAGATTAAAAATAGAACCAATGAATTTCATCACCTCTGTCAGATTTGACCCTGCAATGCCTTATAAGGACTTTAAAAGCAAGAAGGAGGAACTAATTGATAAGTTTGGTTTTAGACCAAAACAAATCACGCAATCAACTTACTTTAAGAAAAATAAATTCGTTATTAAATTATAAAGGCAAATAGTAAATGCTAAAAATGAATATGCATACTGAGCCATTCAAGGGCTTATGCTAGAATTAAATACCAGCGCTGTTAGCAACTGGGTCACATACTCATTTTAGCTGTGCGTAGTGTTTTATTTTTTCAAGCTTATTATTTCTTCGTAGGTAGCTTTTTTGACATCGTGAAATTTACTCCAAACCTTTCTGTATTGTCGAATTATTGTGTCATCCTTGTTTATTTCTTTCATAACGTGATTTGCCTTGTTCAGATAACTGATAAAATTACCCCAATCGTAATGTTTAGAAGGACTATAACCAGTTGCACTGTTCTCATCTGGTAACCACTTTAGCCGTCTTTGCGAACCTAAATGTGTAAATCTCTTATATAGTCGCGTTTCAAAAAGTGAGTCAGAGGGTATGTGAGCTGATTTTGCAAAATGAACACCCCTTCTAAATGACCTTTTCATAGTTCTATAAAATTTCGAAAAACCTGCTGTTTTTACTCTGATTTTTGAGCCGTCATACATGAACCCCAAATATTCTAATTGTTTGTTAGGATTTAATATCTCATTTTTTATTAAACCGCCTTTAAATTCTGTGTTTTTGTTTAACTCATATCTGTAGATATTAGTTTTTTTTGGTTGAATGTCAAGATTTGCTTCGACTTCAATTTCTTTTTGAATTAATTGATAAAAGTGCTTTTCATCTTTCTGGTCGCAAATTATTATTAAGTCGTCACTATATCTTTGGTAATATGCGTTTCTTGATGTTGTCTCTGAATAAACTTTTTCATCAAAGTCTAACATATAAATATTTGCTAGTGTTGCACTTATTGGTGTGCCCTGTGGTATTCCTTTCTTTTCTTCTTTATTCAGTTTTTTTCGAATACCCTGTTTATATGGCTTGTCCGCTCTTATTAAATCAGTAGCTTCTTCAAAGAACTCATTCTTATCACAAAATGCGACTACATTTTCGTGTCGCATATTGTAAATTTCACTAACCTTTTTACGCTTGAGTTCTTTTTGAGAAGTATCATTTGGTAAAAATCTTTCAATTATAAGTTTATGCTGAAACCTTTTAAATAATTCGTTTTCATTTACATATTTGTTATCCACCAAATTTTTAAAAATTGTATAATGGTCATCTGGTAAATTAGTGGAATTCAAAACTCGTTTCCATTGACGATGTAAGATCCGATGGTCTAAATTGTCAAAGAATGCAGTAACATCAGCAACTATAATTGATAGTTTTCGATGTTTGTTGTTTTCTACAAATTCAAAAGACTCAAACGCAAATTCGATATTGGATTTATTTCCGCTTTTACCATTTCCAATTGGTATTTTTCTGTAAGCAACAGCGACAGAGCCATAAGGCTTATTCTCTAAATATTCTTCATAGGCTTTTGTTAGAAGATGGCTGTAATAGCTATAAATATTAGAATCTAAATGGGTTGGAAAGTAAATATGACGTTCTTTTTTATCACTAACTGTACGTTGCCTTTTACCACTGCTGTTTTTTGGCGCATTTTCAGTGGGTCTATATTTTCTTTGACTTAAAGTTCTGTGCAACAGAGGTACAAACTTGTGATTGGCAATATTCTCAGGATTTTCAATATAGTCTTTTAACCAACCTTTGTCTTTTTTGCTTGTTAGTGGTTTACCAATGTGCGGATACTTTTTGAATTTAAGCCATTCATCATTCATAGGCATATATTAGTTAAAAAAAGGATTGAGGTTGGTCGTGGCTTACTTTTCGATAGATACAATCCTGAAGTTGCTTTTCACTTTCGCTATAGGCAACGCCACTCATTGATAGAATAGAGTTCGTATCTTTACTAACACCATCAATTATGAAAGTATTCGCAGAAATAGAAACTAAGACAGTTCATCTCGCATTCCTCACAATGCATCTTGTAATAACATTGATAAAGATTTGCAAGATTGGAATCTCTCTTCACACGTCAGCCAAAGTCTGCGTGTGGGACACTAATGTGCACTTTACATAAAACGTACCTATCAGTCTTGACCCAACTCTCAACCATTATCATCAAGTTGTCACAAATCATTCCAATGTTAAAATTGTGACGAAATCAGTTTGATTTATTGCAATTTATGCCATTTTGGCATTATTACTTGCAGTTTCTAAGGAATCTTAATGAATTGTCGAGTTTTATCAATCCCTATTTAGTTTTCACATTGAGTACAACATCCCTGTTTTTAATTCTTTCTTCCTATTAATTTTTGCCATTCCTTTATATTAAATCTATTTTTGTCCATACATTTTAATAAAATTTAGCCCTTAATGATTATTTATCATAAAATTGACAACTTCATATTTTCGTTATTCAATATCCAGTCTGAAGATGAAGGAAAACTCATAGAGGCTGCCAAGCAATTTTATTCCTTCCAAGGCATGGAACCAACCGTTTCTATTTCTGAAGGCCTACTCAAAATAGAACTTAATGAAAAAGCTTCAAATCAGGCTAATCAGGAGTTTCGAAAGGTATTGGATTTATGCAATAGCCGTCAATTTGAAGCAGCAAAGCCACTAATAGAGTCCATTATAAAGGATTCACCTCAAGTTTCAGAATTCCATAGAGTCTATGGCCAAATCCTATCTGAATTGGGCGATCAAGAAGAAGCACAAAACGAGTTGATTGACGCTTTAAAATGGGATCCAAATAATGAATGGGCATTACTCATGATGGGCAATATTTTAGTCAAAGAGAAAAATGATATTGATGGAGCCCTGAAATACTATGACCAAATTCTTGAGACCAATCCAGAAGAAAACATCACGCTTAATAATATTGGTGCAGTCCTCATGAACCAAGGCAGATTCTTAGAGGCTCAAAAATACTTTCAAAAATCAATAGAAATCCAGCCTGAGTTCCCTAACCCTTACTATGCATTGGGCAGATGTCATTCAGCACTCAAGCAACATTCAAAAGCTTTTGATTTAGCAATTACCGCAGCTAAAAAGAATAATCAGCGAGATGAGATTTATACAAGCTCGCTTCAATTAGCTTTAGATTCTGCCACAGCCATTCGTGAAGAAAGGGATGAATTCGAAACAGTAGAGGATTATAAACTGCGATTGCAAGATAGAGCAGGTATCGAAATTAGAATTGAGGATGATATCAGCATCCAAACGGCAGCTAAATTGGAAATTGATGAGAAATACAAACGAGGCTACCATTTAGTCAAGTTCAATCCCAAGCATTCAAATGTCGAGCATTTAATTATGCACGAGCTGGTGCATTTGGAGTTTATTTTGGACGCTCGTGACAACGGTGAGAACTTCCTTTTCACCTCCTCTCAAGAGCATAAATCCAAGTTCGATAAGTCTTTTGCCAAATATCGAGTTAAACTTATTAAAAATGGGCTTGCGCCCGAAAAGGCAGATAACTTCCTTACCTCTTTGTTTGATGGGCTCAATGGACAATTATATAATACACCCATTGACATCTTCATTGAAGATCTCCTATACAAAAGACATCCAAATTTAAGACCAACCCAATTCCTTTCAATCTTCAATATTGTTAAGGATGGTATCAAAGCCACTACTTCAAAAGATATTGTCAATCTAACCCCTGCAAAAGTGGTTTCCGTTTCCAAAATTTTAAACTTGGTCAATGCCTTTCATTTTAAAGACCTATTCGGGGTAGATTTAATTCAACAGTTCAAAGCTACTCCTTTAGAGAAAAAGCAAGCCGAAGAATTTTTTGAAGAGTTCAGTGAATATAGGCAAGACAAACAACCAGGGGAAGAATATGAAATCATTCAACATTGGGCGGAAGATCTAGAAATTGATACTTACTTCGAATTAAAAGATGAAAAGAAAGTTTACAAATCTCAATCAGCAAAAGTAAATTCTCCTGAAGATGTATTGGAATCAATTGAGAAAGATCCTTACGGATTAGATCAAAAGAATCCTGATAATGAAGCAGAGATGAAAACATTCATCGAAACTCATTCCAAAGGAGATGTGAACATGGCGGTGGCCATGTACATGGTGGAAGCTTTAAAATACTTCTCCAATATGCCGCAGGAAGATATTAAAAAAATAGCTTTTGAAATTGCTCATATTGGCATTACTGGTATCAACCCATCAAGTAATTATAAGGTAAGTTCCATTCCGGGTAAATCCTTTTCAGGTTATCACCTTTTAGCATATTATTACACAAGCTGGGCTTTGGCAGTCCCGGAAATGCTTTCGCAACTCCAAATGCCATTCGATGAAGAATTCAGACTGGCTACACTACTTAATGAAAATTAATCATGAAACTACCTCCACTCTCCAAATGCTTTCCTAACACCGAATCTTTGGCTGAACTATATGGCGGTTGGTCAGAAGGCCCAATCTTCAAAGTCAGCTTTACAGCTGAAAGCTTTGAGTTGGCAATTGAGAAAACCAACACCTATTTAGCTCAACATGGCTTTAACTATGAACTTCAATTGGAGGACTTTGAGGAAGAAAAATCTATCGATTTTGCAGATTTAACATTTGCCAGAAACATCACTGCAAAAAATCAAATACTTTTAGCCTACCACCAACCACTTGATAATAACCCTTTAGATAATATCTTGGCTTTCCTTAACAGCTTCAGAGAAGAAAGAGACTGGAAGAAGTTCCACACTTCCAAAGACCTATCCCTTGCCATTAATTCCGAAGCAGGCGAATTAGCAGATCTATTCCTTTGGGATCGAGCGGAAAGGGTCAACGAGGAAAAGGTAAAAGACGAATTAGCAGATATTATAACTTATTGCATATATTTAGCAGACAACTACAAAATAGATTTATTGGATGCTATAGTATCCAAAACCATATCAAATTCAGAAAAATACCCTGTGGCCAAATCAAAAGGCTCTGCGAAAAAATATAACGATATATGATTGTATACAAATCAACCAAAAAAGATTTTCTAGTAGATGTGTATGATGCCGATATTCAAGACATTGTCAGGGAAGCAGTTGAGAAAAAATTGTTTATTAAAGTTGGTGATAGCGAGCTTAATTCATGGGGCAACTCAATTCCTCAGGTCGAAATAATTCTTAGGGATAAGGACATCCCTGATGATGCTTTGGTGGCGATTGAATATAACATTCCCCGAACACAAAACAGGATTGATTTTATCATCAGTGGCACCGGTGAAAATGGAGAGGATAATGTAATCCTGATTGAATTAAAGCAATGGTCCAAAGCTACGCTTACAGAAAAAGATGCCATCGTAACTACTCGCTTCGCTCATGGCGAAAAAGAAACAGTTCATCCTAGTTATCAAGCTTGGTCATACTCTATGCTTCTCAGAGGGTATAATGCTGCAGTCTATGAAGGAAAGATCAACCTTTTTCCATGTGCCTATCTCCACAATTATAATGATGATGGCATCATATCAAATGAATTCTATAAAGATCATATTACAAACGCTCCGCTTTTTTGTAAAGGAGATAAAAGAGATTTTAGGGAATTTGTCAAACGCTTTATAAAATATGGCGATAAAAAGGATTTGATTCTAACCATTGAAAATGGAGAATTAAGGCCTTCAAAGAAGCTAGCCAGCAGTTTAGCTTCATTACTTAAGGGTAATAAGGAATTCACTCTAATTGATACGCAAAAGGAAGTATACGAAACCGCAAAAACTTGCGCTATTGCAGCAAAGAACGGCCACAAAAAAGTGCTGATTGTGGAGGGTGGCCCTGGTACTGGAAAATCGGTAATAGCCATTAATTTATTGGTAGAGCTCACTAAAAAAGGGCTTATTACTCAATATGTCACAAAAAATTCAGCTCCTCGCGCAGTTTATGAATCCAAATTAACTGGAACAATTAAAAAAACACAGTTCTCAAATTTATTTTCAGGCTCAGGATCTTATTCTTCTGCCAAACCTAATTCTTACGATGCCCTTATTGTAGATGAGGCTCATCGATTAAATGAGAAATCTGGTCTATATTCCAACTTAGGAGAGAACCAAATCAAAGAAATTATATCATCATCCGTTTTCTCTATTTTCTTTATAGATGAGAAACAAAAAATACACATCAAGGACATAGGTTCTATTGAGCAAATTAAAGCGTGGGCAGAATTGGAAGATGCAGAAGTTCAAGTGATGGAATTAACTTCTCAATTTAGATGCGAAGGTTCTGATGGTTACTTATCATGGCTTAATAATTCCCTTCAAATTAAAACAACGGCAAACAGAATTCTAAATGCAAAAGAATATGACTTTAGAGTTTACGATAATCCCAATGAACTACGTGATGAGATTTTCAAATTAAATAAGGTAGATAATAGTGCTAGGCTTTTGGCTGGTTATTGCTGGGATTGGAACAGTAAGAAGGATCCTGATCTGATGGATATTGTGATACCGGAACATAACTTTGAAATGCAGTGGAATCTAAATAAGAATGTCATGCTATGGATGATCAAACCTGATTCAGTATCTGAAATAGGATGTATTCATACATCTCAAGGCTTAGAAGCTGATTACGTAGGTGTAATTATTGGTCCTGACCTAATTGTCAGAAATGGCAAGATTATCACTAACGCATTCGAGCGGTCAGGAATGGATCATTCGATCAGAGGTTTCAAAAAACTTCATAAAGCTGACCCAAAGTCAACAAATTTGTTAATGGATCAAATTATCAAGAACACCTATTACACTCTTATGACAAGGGCAATGAGAGGCTGTTTTATTTATTGCACTGATGAAGAAACATCTGATTATTTTAAAAATTTAATTGAGCATTAAATTAATATAGCCTCGAAAATTCCCCTGCCATGAAACTATATTCCGGATCATCTTCCGATTTTATAAATGACAATAACCAAAACTTAATAGTCTCAAAGCTTCAGTCAGAATTCTTTAAGCATTTCCGCCAAGATCCCCAGCCAAGTGAAATCAGGTCCTGGAAGGAATCACTGCAAGCAATGAGCAGCATTTTTGAAAAACTAAAGTTCACCTCTCATGGTGTCCTACTAGAATACCAACTTCCATTAACATCCAAAAGACTCGACTGCCTAATCTGCGGTAAAGACGATAATGGAAAAGAAAATGCAGTTATAATTGAGCTTAAACAATGGTCGGAAACCTTTGATTCAGATTGTGAAAATTCCCTTTCTGTCAATTATGGAGTAGAACTAAAAGAATTATTGCACCCCTCAGTGCAGGTCGGCCAATATGCCGAATATCTTTCCGAAAATCATTCGATTTTCACAAGCAATACCGATATCCCTCTTTTCGCTTGCGCTTATTTACACAACTATGATTACTCATCCACTGACCCTCTCTTCAATAATAAGTTTTCAGATCAGATCTCCAAATACCCTATTTTTTGTAAAAAGGAAGAATCAAATCTAGAGGAATTCTTATTATCTAAACTTTCTAAAGGAGATGGCTTGCCAACTTTGGAGAAAATCCAGGAGGGTAAATATAATCCCCCAAAAAAATTACTCTCTGAAGTCAGTGAAATTTTAAAAGACCGATCGCCTTATATTCTTCTTGATGAGCAACTGGTCGTTTTCGATAAGGTGAAAACATTAATTAAAAATGCATACCAGACTAATAAGAAAGCAGCCGTTATTGTAAAAGGTGGCCCTGGCACTGGCAAATCTGTCATAGCTTTAAACTTACTTTCTTACTTTTTACACAACAAGTATAAATCACATTACGCCACGGGCTCAAAAGCTTTTACTGAAACTTTCAGGAAAATATTTGGAGCAAAGTCAAGAAATTTTTTCACCTACTTTAATGAATACAGAAATGCCTATCAAGATGATCTCGATGTACTTATCTGCGATGAAGCGCATCGCATAAGGGAGTCTAGTAACAACAGGTTTCAAAAAAATAATGGAAAAACAATCCCACAATTATATGAAATCTTAAAAGCTTCTAGAGTTACAGTTTTATTTATTGATGATTTTCAAATAGTGCGCCCTGGTGAAATAGGTTCAATCAAATATGTAAAGGAATATGCAGAATCAAAAAATGTCCAAGTCTTTGAATATGAATTGGAATCTCAATTCAGATGCAATGGTTCTGATGGTTTCATCAATTGGCTAAATAACACATTAGGCATCAAAGCCACAGCCAATGTCATTTGGAAAGAAGCGGATCACTCTACTTATGACTTTAGAATTATCGATTCCCCTCAAAAACTAGAACAATTAATTATCAAAAAAAATAAAGAAGGTCATTCTGCCAGAATGGTAGCAGGTTTTTGTTGGCAATGGTCAGATCCTGATCCAAAAACAGGGCAGTTGAAAGAAGATGTTATAATTGGAGACTTTAAAAGATCATGGAACGCAAAAGAATTTTCTAAGAACAAATTAGCCCCTAATATCCCTAAATCCTCATTATGGGCATATAGCAAAAATGGCATTGGCCAAGTAGGTTGTGTTTACACTGCTCAAGGATTCGAATTTGATTATGTAGGTGTGATTTTCGGGAAAGACATGGTCTATGATCTGGATAATGGAACATGGAAAGGACTTCCTGAAAACTCACATGACAGACCTGTAAAAAAAGATAAGGTCAATTACGAAAACTACATTAAGAATACCTATAAGATATTAATGTCACGAGGCATAAAAGGCTGTTATATTCATTTTATAGATAAAGACACAGAACGCTTTTTCAAATCGAGAATGGAATAATACAAATGAATTAAAATGGTCTTAAAAAAGAAATTTATGTTATTTGACTTAATTGATGAAACCTTTGATAAAACAATAAAGACTGATTTACAAAATAACTACCTCAATCAAGTACAAGTATCAAAAAGATGGGCATGTTATAGTGATTATTGTTTTGATGATCCACAAAAGCCAAATGATGTTGTTTGTTTTACTTTAATTCCCTATTTCGATGATTTCCACCAACTATCAGATAAAATTCAAGATTTGGCTAATGTTGATATTAAAAATACAAGAAAGGTCAGAAAAGAATTTACAGAATTTCTAAAAACATATCCTTTAATTAATTTTTCATTTATACTAAATGATAAAAAGAAGATTTTTGGTAATAATCATGAAGAAAGGAAAAAGACACTCAAAAAAGAATATACCGACCTAAAGAAAAAATATAAAGAATGGCTTAACAATCAACCAGATCAAAAAGAATATTATAGTCAAATTATTAAAAAAATTGACTGTGTTTTACTATCTATTGAGAGGAATAAAAAAATTAAACAAATTATTGGGATGACTTTAGTAACAGCATTAGGTGCATATGTCTCCAACCAGGTAGTTAAAAAACTGGATTTAGATATTTTTGGTTGGTTTTCAGACAGAGATAGTATAAATGAAGTTTGTGATAATTTTTCTATTCAGTTATTTCACACTTATTTACATAATTTTTCAGATGGTAAGCAATTCAAATTTTTAGCTTCTCCAGCAGGAAGCACAGCTAATGCTTTTTATGAACAACTAGTAAGAATTCCAGACTATATATCTGGAACAATTTCTGACTATGATAGGAAACTTAATCAGATCAGTAATGATAAGTTTGACGCAATGCTTACAAACTACATGGCAGGTAATACTCATAATAACTTTGTATTGAAATTATCGACTGATGTTAATGGATTATATTGCTCAAGAATATTAATAGATCTAAAGGAATAAGCCTTCCTAATTAATATCCATTCTGTTAAATTTTAGATGTAAAAAGCGAATTTGCATTTCGATAATTTGCAAACCAAACAGCCGGTTTTTTTTTCAAAATTAATCATCTAACTTCATAACTATATTTTAAAATAAAAGAATGAAATATCAGAGGATACCCACTCAATCAATTTTCATAGATTAAATAAACCTAGAAATAAACGATATAAAACTATACCTTAACTCAAATTCAACCAACATGAAACCTCAACTAACCTTATTTTTAGCATTTCTTGTATTTTCGCTTTCAGCTCAAATCCCCGAAGGCTATTATGAAACTACAGCTGGTCTCGATGGTGAAGAACTAAAGGCAGAACTTCATGAAATCATTAACGACCATGAAATTTACACCTACACAAGTTCCAATACCGATACTTGGGACATCCTCAAGCAAACCGATAAAGACCCAGAAGATGGAAGCTATGTAATTGGCTTCTATTCTGGTTTCAAAATGGATGCATCTAAAGAGTACGATAATGGCAATGGCTGGAACAGAGAACACGTTTGGGCTAAAAGCCGTGGGAGTTTAGGCACAAATAGGGGTCCAGGCACTGATGTTCATAACCTACGAGCTGCAGACATCTCAACTAACTCAGCACGAAACAACCGCAATTTTGACGAAGCAGATGACCAATACATAGATGAATCAGGTCAACACCAAGGAGAAACAGACAGCTACACAAGTTCATCCGAATGGATATGGGAACCAAGAGACAAAGTTAAGGGAGATGTAGCAAGAATACTTTTCTATATGGCCACTCGCTACGAGGGCACAAACGGAGAACCTGATTTAGAACTAAGAGAAGAACTACTAAGTAATGACAGCAATGAACCCTACCATGCGCGTCTTTCAGTTTTGCTCAAATGGCATGAAGAAGATCCCGTAGACGAAATAGAAAGAAATAGAAATGATGTCATTTATTCATTCCAGGAAAACCGTAATCCTTTCGTTGACCATCCCGAATTCGTTTCACTCATCTGGGAGGGTGAGGAAGCTGAAGAACCGGAACCAGTCCTATCCACAAAAGAAGAAATCAAAAACAAATTCAAATTCTACCCTAATCCAGTAAAAACAAATTTCACAATTGATGCTCCGAGAGGTACAAAATTCACAGTTATAGATTCAACTGGTAAAGTTATAATTGAAAATAACTCGAAAAGAAAAACTCAAAATAAGATAGCATCATTTAATGCTGGTATCTATACCCTGCTTACTCAATTTAAGGATATAGAAATTTCATTTCAACTAATAAAAAGTGAGTGATTTTTTTACTTATTAATTACCTCTTTTTTTTCTATCAAATTAAACACCCTAAATAAAACATATTCGATCAAATACCTTTAAAATATATTATTTTCCTTAATTTAACTACTTATACTCCAAGCATACATTAATTAGTAACAATTTATATCTGCAATATAATTATTATCTGTATCTGGTATGTGCTAAGTAATTGAAGCCAAATAAAAAAACCATGAAAATTAAATTACCCAAAATAGAAAAGCACATCCATACTAATGGCAGTAATTCTATAAAGCAATATTATAAAGAGTCAATTACAGCAAACTTCGAATTTGTTAAAAGCACACCTTTTATAATTTCCTCAAACGAAGAATCATATTTTATCACTAGTAGAATTGATGATGAAATTCCTAATAATTGTAAATACGCTTTACTAGCTTCAAAAAAACCAAAAAAAAAGGATTTCTTATCAAATTCATTAAAATTAAAAAGATGGCTAAAGCATCCTTTATTTAAAGACTTGTCACCTCAAGAAGTTGTTTCTTCATGGAAAAATAACTTTAGGTTTATAAAAGAAGATGTTGAGAACGGAATTAAAGGATTACGGCCTCCCCAAATTGGTGCTCTTTATTCCATATTAGCTCATATCCAAACACCAGAGGAAAAGGGCATTGTAGTTATGCCGACTGGAACAGGTAAAACAGAAACAATGATATCAACCTTAGTAGCTAATGAATGCAAAAAATTATTAGTTGCTGTCCCATCAGATTCATTACGTACTCAGTTATCAGCAAAATTTAGCACCCTTGGATTGATTAGGGATTTTGGGATGGTCAATGATTCTTGTCATAATCCTATAGTAGGGATAATCAATGAGAAATTTGAAAGTGAAGAATATCTTTTAGAGTTTATCACTAAATCAAATGTAGTCATTACAACAATGAGCATTCTTGCAGGTAGTTCCTATGAACATCAAATTGCTTTTTCTAACTCATTTAGTCATTTATTTGTTGATGAGGCTCATCATTCCGAGGCAAGTTCGTGGAAAGAATTTATCAATCATTTTAATAAAGAAAAGGTCTTTCTTTTTACTGCAACTCCGTTTAGAAATGACGGTAAGAATTTAGATGGTAAATTTATTTTTAATTTATCCCTTAAAGAAGCACAAAGACAAGGGTACTATAAACAAATCAACTTCTTACCTATAAGAGAATATGATAAAACTGAAGCAGATAAGAAAATAGCAGTAAAAGCAGTAAATAAATTAAAAGAAGATATTGCTAATGGGTATCCCCATATAATTATGGCAAGATGTGTTTCAAAGAACAGAGCTGTAGAGGTCTTTGAACACTATAGGATATATGAAGATTTAAATCCAATCTTAGTGTACACTGGTATTCCAAATCTGAAAAACAAATTAAAAGCAGTAAAGGAAAAAAAACATAGTATTGTTGTATGTGTAAATATGCTTGGAGAGGGATTTGATCTTCCTGAATTAAAAATTGCTGCTATTCATGATGAAAGGCAAAGTTTACCAATTACTCTTCAATTTGTAGGTAGGTTTACCAGGACATCTTTTAATTCTCTAGGAAATGCTAGCTTTATAACAAATATCGCATACCCTCCAATTCAAGAAGAACTCAATAATCTTTATGCCAAAAATGCTGATTGGAATCTTTTGCTTCCAAACATGAGTGAAGGTGCAACAGACAAAGAAATTGATTTCCAAGAATTTTTAGATGGTTTCAATAATCTAGAGGATTCTAAAATACCCTTTCAAAATATAAACCCTGCAATGAGTTCAGTTGTGTTTAAAAATAGTGGAAGAGAATGGTACCCTAATAATTGGAGGCAGGGTATTAGCAACATAGGAACATATCAACATCAATTTAGTAATCATAATCCTGATAAGAAAACATTGGTAATAATATTAGGAAAGGTAGAAAAGGTAGATTGGGGTGATTTTGATGTTGTGCAAGATATGGAGTGGAATATGATTGTTGTACATTGGGATTTGCGCCACGATAGGAATTTGATATTTGTTCATACATCATTAAAAATTTATCATCAGAAAAGTTAACTAAAGCAATTTTTGGTGAAGACGTTAATCAAATTGACGGCACTAACATGTTTAAGATTTTTCATAATGTTAAAAGACTCACATTGTATAATGTAGGCGCTAGACCAGGTGCAGGACGCGATATTAGTTTTCAGTCTTTCTTTGGGAAAGGTGTACAGGACGGCTTAAGTTTATTAGAGCAAGGCACACTTATCAAAAATAATATTTTTGGTGTAGGTTTTAAAAATGGAGAAAAAATATCGTTAGGATGCTCTATCAAAGGTAAAGTTTGGTCTTACTTAAGAGGGAATTTAAATGAGTTAACTCAATGGTGTGAGTCTATTGGAGATGCACTTGATGATCCTAATATAAATCCAAATACTGTTTTAGAAAACACGCTTGTCCCAGAAATAATAACCCAACGGCCAAATGTAGCTCCCATTGCAGTTGAATGGCATTATAAAATGTTTCAGTACTCAGAGAACAGATATATAATTAGCATTAATGGTAACGATTATGACCTTTCTAATTCAGAACTAAATATTGTTGATAGTCCTGCCGATTCGCCTTTAAGGTTTTGCTTCAAATGCAAAGACTATATTATAAATTATGAATTAGTATTAGGGTCTAAGTCTGTCAATAGCAAACCAGAGGCTTTCTTTGAAGTGAAAAAAAAATCTACGGAAGATCCTATAATAACTTATGGTAGCACTAGAGAAAGTCTCACTTACTTTTTACAAAAATACACTCCCACTTTTTGGTTTGCCAACGGTGCCCAATTATTTCAAAATAATCTTGTTACGCCTAAAGAAAGTGTTGATGGAATTTCATTAAAAAACATCATTCCAATGAATTGGAATGGGGTTTCTATAAGAAAAGAATCCCAAGGCATTGCTCCATACGAAACAGATTCAATTCAATATCATTTTATAAATGAAGTTCACAAAGATTTTGAAATCATCTATGATGATGATGGTTCTGGCGAAATTGCAGATGTTATCGGAATAAATAATGGAGACAAAACAATTGACATCCACTTATTTCATTTGAAATATGCTAAAAACGGTCGGACTAGTAACGATATCAGTAATTTTTATGAAGTCTGCGGTCAAGCACAAAAATCTTTGAATTGGAAGTATCGTGATGGTAAGGATTTCTTTAATCATCTATTAAGAAGAGTAACAAAATCAAAAAACGATGTCACTTGTAGCAGAATAATCAAAGGCAACGAGGAAGATTTGGAACTTTTATTAAATGCTGCCAAATGGACTAAAGAAATGAAATTTCATATTTACATTGTTCAACCTAGTCTAGTCAAAAATGAGGCCTCGAAAAGTATTTTGCTATTATTAGGCAATACTCAACATTATTTACAGACTGTCGGAAATGTTGAATTAAAAGTTTATTCAAGCTAAAAGTAATTATTTACATAGAATATTAAAAAAATAATAAGAAAGGGCTTTTATGATTAAAGCTGGAGATATGAAAAACTTCTTATTAAAAAAAGCCGAAAGGCCCCCTTCCATCGGCTTATTTCAACCAAAACCTACAAAGTCAGGATTGACTTATAAGAGCTTCAACGTAAATTAATTACTTTGGTATATACAAATATTTTGAAGAATAAATCTTAAAATTTCCTTCCTTAATCCCACCAATGCAGCTTTACTTCAACAAAAGCATTTCATCTTACAGTTATAAAATCCCCCACCATGCGCATTGCCTAATTTCCCTCCATCCCTTTCACAATCCAAAAAATTAGCCAAAGCCCATGGCTCCCTCAGCCAAAAGCCTTTAATTTCCCTAAAGGGTAAATCAAAGGCCCTCGGCTAACCTGCAGCACTTACCCGCACAAACCTTCCCTCAGAGGCTTTTGCTTTTTTTTGATAAAGCATTTAAAGCAGTAAAAAAGCAAAAGAAAGTGGTCTTTTTGGCTCCCAAGCCAAAAAGCTGTTGTTTGATATACCAGCCGCACGGCCAGGTACAATGGTGTGATGCCCTTGAGCTGCGGCAAAGGTTCTCGCCAGCATTGGCTTCAGGCTTTCAAATAAGTGTTAATTTATAAGGTATTGAAAGCCAAAAGCCAACCCCTTTGGGGCTGAGGTGCTGTCATGCCCTTTGCAGCTTAGCCCAAGTGCATCACGGCAACCTACTTTGTCTGTTGCTTTAAAATTCCGTTAACTCCATTCAAAAGCAACAGCCATCGGTTGCCAGTGTTAGGCTCGCCTGCGGGCGACCCCGGGCTGCGGCTTGTCATGGTTTTTGTAGCCCTACGTGACTAAAGCCCCTTATGATAAAGGCGCTTTGGCACTCCCGCAGCAAGAATAAGCCAGCCATCCTGCCCTCATATCCTTTACTTCCATGGCTGCCTTAACCTTGCTTTTACCTTCCCAACAAAAAACCACGCCAAGCCTTGTTCGCTCAGTTACTCTTCTCTCATGGCTAGCCCCCGTTCCCTGCGGTCACTCTCGGTCTACCACCCGGGGTCGCTCTCGCAGACGGCTCGACACACAGCGGATTGCAAACCATTCCGTAAACTCCATTATTTGCAACCGCTCTTCCTGCGTTCTTCCATTCCTCAGCTTCACGACATCAGTGCCTTGATTTACCTTAGTGCAAATACGATAGGTCAGCATTCCACATCCTTTCCCAAATTCCCCACCTCTCATTTAATGTGCATCTGTTAGCTGCAATGCGTTAACCCCAGGAATTTGATTTGATGACTTTTTGCTTCTTATTTAAATATTTAACTAATAAAATAAAGAAAAGAGGAAAGCAAAATAGGGCTGCTTTCGCTTTTAGGCCGCAAGCCCAAGCCTTTCAGGTTTTTTGAGAAATCTCCACCGCCAGCTGGCGGTTGTATTTCCCAAAAAAGGCTTGCCCCCTGAGCGAGCAGCCCAAAAAGAAACCGCTTTCTCTTTTCTTTTTTCCCTTTTTGTTTTCTCTTTTAATAATATTATATATGGAGGTGCAGAATATCAAGAGGAGGTTTTCCATAGCTGATTTCCTACAAGATTGCGTGCTTTTACAAAAAGCTTTAAGCCAATTACCCTGCAACTGGAAACTTAAAAAAATAACACAAACATAGGCAATTTACAGGCATGCGGATGAGAATGATGACAAGAGTACGCGTTGCCGGCTACAAAAAAAATCTCCAGCATCCTTCCCGACTTCCAAACCCTTCATGCTCGTATTTTTTGTTTTGCCGCTCTTGCATCTATCTCACCGTTCCTGTGTGGAGGCGCACTATGTTTAAATTAATTTTTAAAGTACGTATCGCCAGCAAGTGGCTGGTGGCGTACGTTCGCCTGCGCCCTGCTTTTCGCTTCACGCGCTTCTATGTTCAATCTGAAAGTTATTATTTCTCTCAGTTCTTATGGCTTGAGCTTAATTTCTCGCCCTTGCCTTTTTAATCTTTTTGCCCAGTAGGTTCTGCCTGCTGGGTTTTCCTTTTTTTTGTGGATTGTAAAATAGATAAAAAAAAAGCCATAGTCATGAACTACGGCTCTTTATTTTCCTGACTACCCATTTCATAGCCAGTGACACACAAAAACTGACCAGGGCTCCAATGGCAGCCAGAATACAGGTCTTTACCAAATCAGCGGATTGCAAATTCACTAATACAGTGAGCAATGTTCCTCCTGCTACTCCTGCCTTATCATGGACTTGCATGATCCTGACTTTTACTAAGCTTCTCTTTCGAATCTATTGATTCATTTTCTACCGTTACCTGACTGACTGCAGTCAATACACTAGCCCCTACAGTCAAATAACCTGCTAGGGTAATCACTCCAGCGGGTAAACTTATCGGTGCACTCAATATAGCACCTCCTATGGCGGCCAATATCAGTCCTGCAGTTCTTAGCTTCTTAAAGAATTTAGGGGTTGGCTGCTGAGCTCGTTTTATAATATTCATATTTGATTGTTTTTTAATGGTGAGATATACCAATTCATTTTCTTTTTGAACCTCCTCAAAGGATTCTAAAAGTTTATCCATTGCTTTTCGTGAATGAATACCTTTACCTATACCGCTAAGCTTCATCACAGGAGCTATACATCCCTGCAATTCCGTAAGCGCATCATTCGCAGGATGGATTAAAATCCAGCTTCGTCCTGGTAAATTTTTCAAGATCAGATGAAATCCTCTTTCATGAGTAATCCTTTTTTCCAAAAGGTATCTCCCCTCAGGAATGCAACTGATATTTACTTTATTCTCCCTCCAGGGAAGTTCGATGGTATGACAGACCAGTGATCCATCATACCAAAGAGCTCCATTAGTTCCGCTTGGTTTATAGGTTCGCTTTAATTCAAACTCCACTATAAATACTATTTAGCGTCATTTTCGATCTCAACCAATGCCAGTGAATTGAATGCACCATTTTTAAGCGGATACATTGTCCCATTCACTTCTTGAAGAAATTCAACTCCAAACAGCAAAAAGATCGGCTCTTGTCCTCCAGCAGGAAGAGTAGCTGTTAAAGTAATAGCAGCTTCAGTTTGAGGACCTATAACAATTTCGCTGCTTTCATCAGTATCCAGATTAAAAGTTTCCTCAGCAAAATCCACTTTACTTGCAGCGGCTACTAAACGCATATGAGTAGCACCTCCAGGAGCAGCAAAAGTATTCTGAGGAATAAAATCCGGAATGTTTACTGTTGCTTCACCCGTTGCTCTGTCTATAGCAGCCGTATAAGGCGCATACATGGTCGCATTCAGCTTTCCATTCTGATTGAACTCAAACCCTCTTAATAATTCAATGTCTCCATCAACAGCCGTTCTTTCTCCTCTAGCATTAGAGGTATCGCTTTTCACAACCTTCACCAATTCTCGAGTCATTCTGCTGGTCACCCGACTATCCGCAGCTTTCAAAAGCAACGGCCTTACAGAGGTTCTCAAAAGCCTCCCAGCTTTTCCAGCTCTCCCAAATTCAGATCCATTTTCTCTGGTCCTTTGGAAAGCAGGATCATTCTGAATTCTTGCTTTATCAACGCCTCCTTTTTCCCTGGCTAAATAGCCATCCTTAGTTTTGTAAAAAGACAGATCCCCGATCTTTCCCTTTAGCTTAATCACTCCTTTTTGTCTTGCCATTTCTAAAATTATATTTGATGAGCAAGCAAAGTATTCTCTCTATAGGCTGTTGTCAAAAATCCACTTCCGCCCCTGTTCATCATGACTTAAATGGCAAGTATTGTCGTTATAGCCTAAAGGAATTTGGCTATATTAGTGTATAGCATCCTTATGGATAAAGTATAGATAAAGTATGAAGTCATGTTATTGAAAAGAACCGTCATATATCCAAAGGACATTCAGCGCATCACAGGTAAAAGCGAACGCACCGGAAGAAGAATATTAGAAAAGATCCGAGAAAGAAAAGGAAAAGAAAAGCACCAGCTCATCACCGTTGCCGAGTTCGCAGACTACACTGGAATTGATGCCGAAACAGTCCAGGAATACCTCACCGATTAGCAGAGAAAAAGCCTATTCTAATCCCCAAATTACCCGCCTTTTATACATAATATTTGCCCTTTTTTGTGTATATTTAGTATATCAAAGAAAAGTTCTTTGGAAGTATGTAGCAGGAATACAGTCATTAGATAGCACCAATATTATATAATAAATCAGGTGTCCAATTAGTGTCCATAAAAATTAAACCACTAATATATAACTGACAATCAACACCTTATAAGATTTAACGGTAGCCCAGGTGGGCCCACTTTCAAAAATCATTTTGAACTACAAAAAGCCTTAAATCTTACGATTTAGGGCTTTTTTTATTTTTATGGTTCATTAAAAACCAATCTCTAATAAATAATAAATGGCCTGACCTTTATTTTTCAACAGTATATCAATACCTAGTTAGAATCCTATTCATAGCAACTCGTATTTAGTAACTAGATATAAATTGCTTAAAAATCATCGGTAAGAGTAGTATTTTTAGGAAGGATTGATTTTGTTGCTTGCTCTTAAACTACTATAAATGAAAGCAGCAACATTAGCAGAAATCAAAAAGGAATTAAAGCATAAATCAGAAGATGATCTACTATCTTATTGTTTGAGTTTATCTCGTTTTAAAAAAGAAAATAAAGAACTTCTCACTTATTTGCTTTTTGAAGCCTCAGATGAAGAAGCTTATATCCAATCTGTAAAAAATGAAATAGATTTACAATTCTCAGATATCAATACTCAGAATTATTATTGGATGAAAAAGACAATAAGGAAGATATTGAAGGGAACTAGAAAGTTTATCAGGTATTCAAAAAAGAAGACTACTGAAGTAGAATTGCTGCTATATTTTTGCTCTCAAATGGATTCATTATCTCCCTCAAATAAAGAAAATACAGTACTAAGCAATCTGTATGAACGCTTGATTATATCTATTCGAAAAACAATTTCAAAAATGGAAGAGGATTTGCAGTATGATTACAATCTACAAGTCGATGAGCTTGAAAACAAATCATAAATAACTCAAATCATTTATGTATGATTATCGTAATCAATCAGCGTAAAAGGTAAAAAAGACAAATGGAATATAAGAAAGTTGTCATTTCAGAATATGGAGCTCCAAACGTATTAAAAACAGTTAGTGAAAAAGAACTTCCCAAGCCTAAAAAAGGTGAAATCAGGATTAAAGTTTTAACTACAAGCGCTTGCTTTACAGACACACTTATACGAAGAGGTGTTTATCCTGCAGTCAGAAAAAAACCACCGTTTTCACCTGGATATGATTTAATAGGTGTGGTCGATGCTTTAGGTGAAGGAGTTGATAATTTAGCTGTTGGGCAAAAAGTTGGCGATTTAACTGTAATTGGTGCTTACACAGAATACATTTGTCTGGATGCTAACGCTGTAGTTCCAGTTCCAGCTCAATTAGATGATGCAGAAGCAGTTAGTATGATATTATCTTATCTTACAGCCTATCAAATGCTTCATAGATTTACCAAAGTGAAGAATGGGGATACGATTTTGATTCATGCCGTTTCAGGTGCTGTGGGTGCAGCATTAGTAAAGCTAGGTAAACTCATGAATCTAAAAATGTATGGTACTGCTTCTGAAAAAAAACATGAGTTTGTAAAAGACTTAGGAGCAATTCCTATTGACTACAAGAATAATGATTTTGAAGAGGTAATAAAAGCAAAAGAACCAGATGGTATTGATGCTGTTTTTGATCCAATTGGAGGAAATTATTTTCCAAAGTCATTAAATACTCTTAAAAAGAATGGAACTTTAATAGCTTATGGCTATCAGAATTCAGTGGATGGAAAAGGTGGTAATGTAGTATTCGATTTCTTTAAAGTACTTTTTTGGAATTTACTCCCAACAAAACCTTCCGCTAAGTTTTATGTAATCACTTCTGAAAGAAAAAAACATCCTAATTGGTTTAAAGATGATCTAAAAACACTTTTCAAATTATTAGAAAAGAAAAAGATCAAACCAAGTATTGGTAAAATAATGAACTTAGAAGATGCTGCAGAAGCACATGAGTTAGTAGAAAATTATAAAATAGAAGGGAAAATTATTTTACGAGTAAACAATCCATAAAAGACACTTTAAACTATGGTGTACCTAATCAAAATTAGTTCTAGTATCGTAGGAGAAAATAGCAAACCCTCAGTTCATAAACTGAGGGTTTTTAGTTTTTCATAGATATTAATTACTGTTTTTTAATAATCTTGAGCATACTTTGATTACCATTTTCTGATTTCAGGTAATATACTCCTTCATCTAAATCTGTTAAATCGATCTCCTGATTTTGTTCATTTCTTAACCAAATAGTTTTAACTATAGCACCATTACTTGAGACGATAGAGACTTCTTGTTTCTCTCCTTGATATCCATTTAGATAAAGAATGCCCGAAGTTGGGTTAGGGAATAAGTTCAGTTGATCTATAGCTAAGTCATTGGACAAAATAGTGATAATTTCAAAGTCTACTATACCCTTATCATTTATATAAACCATTACACTTAATTCAATTATTTGCCCATCAATAGGTAATTCAAAAGAAGTTGCTGACTCTTCAAGGCCTGGTATATCTAACAGTAATTCGAACTCACCATTAGTTAAGTTTTCCATTTTGAAATTCCCTTCTAGATCAGTCACGGCACCGTTTACTACCTCACCATTTGCATCATTTTTAAGGTATAAAATCACCTCACTAACGCCTTCTCCATCTTCTAATTTACCAGTAGACACCCTTGAGTTAGACTGATTGTCAGACCACACAACTTTACCATTAATTTGACGATTTCCATTTGAGGCACTCCTTTTAGCCTTCATTTTCATGTTTAAGCTTAAATTATTATTTAACCTTAGTGGGGAAGCAGCCTTATTAAATAAGGTATTAGCATAGTAAGTAGGGAAAATATCAGACGTAAGACTACCCACTGGAATTATCTGTAATATATAGTCAGCAGAACGCACGTCTTCAAAGCTTAAATCACCATTGGTAAATTCAGTTCTTTGATACAGTCCACCATTTAGGTAAAAAAGCTTTGCTATCCCCTCTTCTAAAGGAGAGTCATCTGGTCGCTTAACATTAACAGAAATATCATAGGTACCTAGCACAGCTACCGTTTTAATTACCTCAGCGCTGTTTATGGTATCATTTCCTACTTGATAGGCTTTAACACTAACCACTGATCCGCTGGTTATGATAAGTTTGTTATCAAAAATACTAGCTGATCCTCTTTCTACGCTGAAACGAACCGGCAGACCACTAGAAGATGAAGCTACCAAGGGATAAGGAGACTGATCCTGAGACAATGTATCTGGAAGATTGAAGGTAATGGTTTGATCTTCCTTAACTATCTCCGCTTTTGTCACAATAACTTCCCAATCTTGAGTTGTACTTTCATCTTGAGCAGTGACCGTATATTGCACAGCTTCGGTAAAGTCCCTACCTATGTTAGTCGCTGGAGAAATAGAAGCACCCTCTGAAATTTCAATTTCCGGAATTAAATCAGTGAGATCGGTCAAGCCTTCCACTTCAATTTCTACCGTATGATTTTCAGTATTAATAATAGCATCGGATGTAGAGGATTCTAACTCAAAGCTAAGGATATCGGTTGCTGTGTTAGGCTTGGTAAATATTTCAGCGGAAAGGCTAGCAGTACAAGCTGAGCTGGTATCGGTAAGCTGAATATTATAATTACCTTCCGATAAACTATCAATTATGATCTCCTGCGTATTTACATTGACAATACTAAAGAATTCTCCATTTAAAAGAATTTCATAAACACGATTTGGTCTGCTTATCTCAATCGTAATAGAACCATTGGCAACAGAACCGAAATCTTTATCTTCGCTATTCAATATGCTTGCGGTAAATGAGGCCTCATCAATAATTTCAATTGTTTCAATATTAGTCAGGCAACTCCTATTATTATTCATTGCTTGAACTGTATAAAAGCCAGGTGCTAAACTATCTAATATTGCGCCAGTTTCATCAAAATCAGTCTCGTTTTTTACTGCAGATCCTTTATACCAGAAGAAAGTGTAATCAGCTTCCGTATCTAAATCAACGATTGCTTCTATCCTACCATTATATGGATTACAAGTGGTAACAGGATCTGTTGTTACAGTTAAATTTGGAATAATGATGTTATTATTGATCGTTACAATTTCAGTAGCCGAACATCCGGTGTCATTATTGGTCACTTTTGCCGTATACTCTCCACCGCCAAGTCCGCTAACACTTGTTCCTGTTCCAACAATTGTAGCTGTTGTTCCGGCACCTGCGAACCATTCAATAGTATGATCAGCTACATTACCGATTATAGAAACGGTTACCGTACCATTTGGATTACTAATATCACATGAGTTATTTTCTGTGCTTGAAATAGCGTCTATTTCCGGAGCTTGAGTTTGATTCACATCAACTGTTACCAAGTCAGATTCACAACCACCTGTATTATCAGTTACTTTAACAGTGTAGCTTCCTTCAGGAAGATTATTTACAGTAGCCCCAGTATAATCAGGCGTAGGTTTTTCACTAGTCCCTATATACCATTCAAAAGTATATCCTGCAGTATTGCCTCCTACAGAGGCCGTTACTACTCCAGAATTCGTATCCGAACAAACAATATCTGTGGCACTCGCTGTTGCTACAGGAGGGTTAGTTTCATCAGGTACATTAATAGATTCAATAGTTTGGCAACCTGTTGCTATCTCAGTTACCAATACCGTATAGGCAGCTGAACTCAAACCTGTTGCAATATGACTGTTACTGATTTGAAGTCCACCCCCAACAGTATTTCCTTCATACCATTCGTATTCAAAATTCCCAACAGGCTCTCCGCCATTTACTGCTACTGATAATTCTCCATTCGGAATTTGACAGTTTGAATTTCCACTGTTTACTGTAATTGTAGCATTTAATGGTTCTATATAATCTTCTACTACCACTTGAATTGTATCAGAACTACAGCCTACTAATGTGTTGGTAGCAAACACAGTGTAAGTACCAGCTTCTAAACCTGAATAAGTGGAGCCTACAAAATCAGGAGTACCTAATACTGTAGTTCCATCAAACCAATAGAAATCATAGTCAGCGGTAACTTCAGTAGTTCCTTCTAACTTAAATACTCTGACAGAGCCATTTGGTGGCAAGCCACCTGAGCTACAAGTTATATTATCTATTACTTCAGTGGATAATTCAAAAGGTATTGGATTGATTTCTGCTGAAATAATATTATTGAAGAAATCACATTCTAAAAAATTAGTATTTGGTAGAGTTATAGGGCTAGGATTAGAAGAACCATCATCATTTAGAACAGCATATAACCTAAAATTAGCTCCTGTACCATTAACCGTAACATCCTGAGCTGAAACAGTTTCACCTACATCAATATTAACTGAGATCAATTCAGTATTTAATTTAGTAGCACCTGCAACTAAAGGATCACCATCATAAAAGGTAACTGGAATCTGTCCATTAACAGCCACATCACCTATGTTTTCAAAGTCAAAACTTAAGGTGAAATCCTGATCAGGACAGGTTGGTTCGGAAATTGCAAAAGTTGAACTAATAATACTTAGATCAGAGGAAGGATAAGTCGGACATCCATCAGAACTTAAAAAGGGTGACTGATTTAAAAAGTTATTTAATGGACGGCTCGGTCCAGCGGTACACACTCCATTAGAAAATACTGCCTGATGCTTCTGCTGATTTTGGGGAACGGTTAAATCATCATTGATATTGACATTAAAATACGCATTCTGATTCCAAACCCTTCTTGCAGGTACCCATGGTGCTCCAGCTGATTTATAGATTCTTACTTCAGCAGGATCACCCAATCCCAGTTCAACTCCTCTTGAACCAGGCCTGAAATCTTCACTAAAGCAAGTCACACAAATTTCGGCAGCTCCATCAGCATCTATATCTGCAACTATGGGGTTTTCAATTTGAGTTCTGGAACGACATGATAGTTGAGTGTCAATACTTCCATCATTTCCATTGATTATATAAAGATAATCTTCATCTCTGTAAATGATTTCGGTTAGTCCATCTCCATTTAAATCAAATAAAGTACTACTTGTTATACCAGAAGATTCTTCATTTATTACGATTGGATTTGGGTCACCAAATGAATCATTCCAATGAGACTCCCAGTTCTCGTCTAAGGCATAGAAATATCTTCCAGAGACAAATACTGCATTTAGTAGCCCATCTCCATCAATATCTCCAACATTAACTCTTCCCATCCCTCTTCTCCAGCCAAACTGGTAATCTCCAGTACCACGTGGATCGCTAAATAATTTAGTAGTATTATTAGCAACATCCCATAAGAATACAGTAGTGACATTCGTTGTGGGATCACCATTTGTGGCCCCAGTGACAATCACATCTAAATTACCATCTAAATTATAATCAACAACAGTTGTGCTTGAAGATGTACCAGAATTATAACTACCGCTTTTAACACGAAAAGATGCTGGCATAGTAGCTAGAAGCGTTAAATTACCCGAATCCTGACTTCTATCCCCCAAATTAACCGCATAGATTTTATTACCTAATACTAATTCTAAATCTTCATCTCCAATTATATCTACTGCAACTCCACCCCCAGGAATTTCATCCCAATTTACAGTTTGAGACTCCACGATTCTAGTTCCTGTAAGAGGGTCTCTAATTTCATCCTTATAATACATTTCGGGCACACCATCTCTATTAAAATCTGCATAATTCAATTGAACTGGATTTTGATTTAAACTATCTGAAACCCACAATAGATTCAATTGACAATCTAAAGAAGCTATTGTATACCTATTTAAAGAAACCTCACTAATTACAAATACTTCTCCACAATTATCATCTTCAAGATTAACCATTGAAGCTGAATAAAAACTTGGATTGTTAATTGTAGCTTGGTGCTTTACTGTGGCATCATCACCACTTAAAATATAAACTCTGTCTCGATATCTATTTGTAGATAATATTTCAGGAATTCCGTCCCGATCTAAATCTCCAACTGCAATACGGCTCAGACTTAAGGTCACATCATTATTTGATTTATATCCTTGCTGTATTGAAAATGGGGAGAACATATTGGGCTCGGCATTACAGGAAACATCGTTGCTCATATAAAAGCCATCACAAGCTGTATCTGACGCACAATCTCCATCGAAACAGTCAATAAAACCGTCTCCATCATTATCAATGCCATCATTACAGATTTCTTGAGCGATGCTAATTGTTAAAAAGGAAAAGAGGGAAATGATAAATAGAAATAATTTTTTCATTATAGGTTGAATTAACTAACTGGCTATTGAAATACCGAAATCAAAATAGCGTGCAACATACTAATTTTTTAGTATATTGGTATAGTTACAGTCAATTAATTTAATTAAATCCACGAATTGTTATATAATTATAAGAGGATTAATATCTATCTACCACCTATCTCAGCAAAGTAATGCTTCCTGCTTTAATTTTACCTCTCTCCGCACTTTTAACAACATAGTAATACACACCATCCGGTACTTGGGTTCCGCTGCGAGTTCCATCCCAATCATTGTTATAAGGAATCGCGTTATAGATTAGATTTCCTTGCTGGTCGTAAATTTCCACTTCAAAATCAGAGAAAAATTGTATATTCTGAATTCTCCAAAAATCAGCTACTCCATCTCCATTTGGCGAGAAAAATTTCATAGCCTCTAACTGATCTCCTAAATCCTCCCCTTGCTGTACTTCAATTATGACCTCTGCAAAACCAAAGCATCCGTTTTCATCAACTCCCTCTACTATGATAGAGGTGGTAGATAATGGAGTTATTTGAATCTCATCAGATGAACTTTCAATTAATGTGGAATCAGCATACCATTGAAATGAATCTAAACCATCCACCGCAAGTGTCACCGTATCGCCAATACTCACGGCTAAACTAGAAGCTTCAATTTCCACTTCAGGAATAGGATTTACCTCTATTTCTATCTCAGAAAATCCCTGACACCCATTAGCATCTACAACGGTTAAACCATAGGTACCATCTTCTGTAACAGTAATTGATGCAGTTTCTTCACCTGTATCCCATGAATAAGATTCAAACTCACCTTCAACAGACAAACTCACTTCATCACCTTCACAAACAGAAGTCTCCGATGCGGTTATTGAGAAATTTATTGAACCCAGTACTGTTATCTCCTGAGTGAAAGTTTGGCTGCAGGATGATAAACCTTCGTAAGATACTTCCAAGCTTACCTCAAAAACTCCTTCCGAATTATAAACATGAGTAGGGTCCTTTTCATTTGAAGTATTTCCATCTCCAAAAATCCATCGATACCGTGCTAGTGACTCATCTGCTACAGTTGATTCATCATTAAAAGCAACTGCTGTTCTTATGCAGGCATTTTCAGGTAGAGAAAAATTTACTTCAGGAGCTTCTAAAAAATCTACATTGAGTGTATCAGTATAAATTTTCGGACAAAAAGCATTGACTTGATCGGTAATTTCAACATAATATTCACCAGACTCGGAAGGATTATAGGTAACATTGGTTGCATCAGTAATTGGGCCATTAGAATCGAACCACTGATATGTGTAATTTGAGTTATTAGGTGAAACAGTCAACTCAGAAGATTCTCCTTGGCATAAAATCCCACCCTCGGATTGGGTAATAGAAAAATTGGGGCTTGCAACAGCTTCTACTATTATACTTTTGCTATCTATTATACATGAACCAGAATACACATCAAGAAAATATCTTCCCGCTTTAGTTGTATTAAAATTTCCTACTTCAACTGATATTCCTTCTGCAGTGAAATCTTCTGGGCCACGCCATTCGTATTTATTGGCTCCTACATCTGTAGAAGTTAAGGTAAGAGTCCCACCAGTGCAAACAGGATCATTAGCACTTAACTCTGCACTTGGCAAAGTTGAAGCATCAGTAATTGAAACCTCAATTTCTTCAGACACTTCATTACATGCTCCATTTTCAGTTGATAAACTTACAGTATAGGTTCCGGAAGAAGCAATATCAGAAAATTCAATAAAATTCTCAGGACCAGTCTTAACGGAAGCACCGTCCTTAAACCATTCATAGGTTAAGCCATCTATCTTTTGTGTTTCTAATCGAACCGTATTCCCCTCGCAAAAATTGATTGGACCTTCGGGTGTAATAATGGGCTTAATACACCTATTATTCCTTAATATTGAAATTTTAGAAGCTACAATATTATTGTTGTCATCATCTACGCTAGAGAAAACAATATCTGGTTTGCTATCTCCATCGATATCACCAACCTGAATGTTTCTATTGATAAAATCTACTGGGATAGAAACAGTATTAAAGCTTAAATTATTTCCACCTTCATTATTTAAAACATTGATTGCTTTGTCTTCTCCAATTGTGGAAGTAACAATATCAATATCACCATCACCGTCAATATCTCCAAAATCAAGGCCCCAAGGTCTTCTATCTGTGGAAATATTCTGTGCTGAACCAAAATCTGGTACACCGCCATTAGGTGTTTGATTTAAAAAAACAGCAACAGCCGAACTTAAAAACAAAGTAGCCACTACATCCGGTTTATTATCATTATTAAGATCTGCTACTTTAAGGTTTACGAATGTACCTGCCGAATTGAATTGCTTAAAATCAGTAAATGATATATTTCCTACACTCCCTTGATTGGTAGCAACATAAAATCCACCACCATCCGTTAGAAATTGATTTGTAATGATTTCAGGCTTACCATCATTATTCAAATCCTCAACTTCTAAACCTGCAGTACTTTGTGCGTTATCAACAGTTAAATAAATAGGATTATCAAATGATACACTTCCATTAGATGTATTTTTTAAAATGATAATCTGATTGTTTGTTTGGTCAGATATGGTTAAATCAATTCTACCATCCAAATCAAGATCTTTGGCAACAATTCTTTTGGTTGAAGCACCTTCTATCCTGATATTTTGTATAGAAAAATTAGGGTTACCTGGGGTACTATTGTTAATAAGAATTAATATTCGATCTCCATCATTCCCTTCAGAAAAAATGAGTTCTGGCTTCCCATCACCATTCAAATCTCCAGCGGTTACATTTAAGGATGAGGTTTGAATATTCAGGTTGTTTCTAGCTAAACTTAATGAGCCTGGCGTACTTAAATTCCTGGCTATAGTTACAAAATTAGCATTAGAATTAGCCCCAACTATATCATTCTTTCCATCTCCATCTATATCAGTAATAACAACATCGAACAACCCACTTGCAGCATCTATATTAGTTTGAGGTGTATCAAAATCTGAACTTTCAACACCTTGATCTCCCCCAAAACTTAAAAAGAAATCATCTGCTGAATAATATAAGCCAGTGGTAGAATTAAAAAGAAGGACATTATCATAAGTTGCACCTGAAGGTACTTCTGCTTCAACTAGTTGATCTGAAGAACTAATTACCACACCTTCTGAAGCTCCAAAAAAAACTCTATCAATTCCTGTTAAGCCTGATCCGGTAATTTCAATTTGATTACCTGAAAAAGTATTTTTAGGCTTAATGGATTCTACAAAAGTATCCTGAGCTATGGAGGAATATCCAAAAAGGGTAAAAATAAAAAAGATGATATATTTTTTTAATAATTTCATTCTAAATATTAAAGAATACAATTTCTTATTCTGGATCTACTACAATTACCTTCACATTTTTGAATTTAGTTACTTCCTCAGCAATTTTCTTGTCTTTATAAGCATCTCTACGTGAGTAAGTTTCATAAATATACACATAATAGATTCCATTTCCTTTGTTGAAGAAAATATCTGCCACTATATCATTTTCTTTTTTCAACTGTTTAACCAACTTATCAGCAGAATTAAAATCTTTATATTCTTTTACTACAACATAATATTTAGTTTGTTGAGCCTGCCCCTCATCCCCTCCGTATTGTACATTTTCGCTAGAAAATCTTGGAGCTCTCTCCTCAGTTCTGCTTAAACTTTTTAGCTTCGGCCTTTCTCTCAGTTCTTCCAGTTTACCCCCAATATTAAATTTCAATTGAATTTCATGCGAACCATTTACAATACCATTTACAATATTGGTAGAAGGCTCATAAGCATAGCTGAAAGCAAATTTTTGCATATTTAAACCCACCATGCCAGCAAACCCATAATTAAGCCGATATGATGCCCCAAGCCAGAAAAGTTCGTCAAAACTGAGTGTACTCATGAGTTCTATTCTTTGACCCACCACTTGAGAATATTGATATATCGCATAAAATTGTAAAGGCGCATAAACATCTTCTAGCTTAATTCTTTTTTTAAATCGACCCGTGCCCCTTGTCACTAATTTGTAATCAACAGGTTTCTTGAAATAGGCCATCACCAAAAATTCATCAAAGGGCGAAAAATCAAATCGCTCGAAATTTTGGATACTATTATATCTCGAATTGAACATGCGAGGAAGACTAGCTCCAAAATTAATTCCTGTCGCACTTTCAATCTTCAACCCAACATTGGCTAATGGCTGAAGGTTATTATTTAAAAAATTGGAGATTGAAGGATCACTTAAATCGGATACTTGAGTGAAATCCAGACTATTAGAAGTAAC
The DNA here is from genome assembly GCF_030503875.2 of Marivirga arenosa. NCBI lineage: Bacteria > Pseudomonadati > Bacteroidota > Cytophagia > Cytophagales > Marivirgaceae > Marivirga > Marivirga arenosa. The sequence continues at coordinate 3,560,296 of NZ_CP129968.2, forward strand.
ACCACCTGAAATACCAAAACGCAGTTTTGTATCTTTTGTCAAATTCACAATATAGGAATAGGTGGCTAATACATCATTTGTTGAAAGTAATCCGCGATTAAAATTTCTTAAAGTACCGCTCAAACCAAACTTTTTATATTGAAAAGGAGATTCGAAAGTTAAAGTTGTAACCATTGGAGCTCCTTCAACCCCTATCCATTGTTGTCTATGATTTATTGAAGCAGTTCTAAATGGAAACATAGCCGCTTCTGCAGGATTATATAAATAAGGCGTAGTATAAAAATGATTATAAACAGGTAATTCTTGAGCACATATTTGCCTGACAAATAAAAATAATAAAGAATATAGTATGAATGCTCTAATCATGAACAAGATAAGCCAACAGTTGCTTTAATTATCAAATTTTCTTCTAAATGTAGCGAACTTTAAAATCTAAAAATATTAATCGTGAAACATAAAAAAAAATAGTTTGCTAATAAAGATTAATCTTTTCAATTAATTAGCTTTGAACTTACTATGAAAATATCTTGTCTAAATTATTAATATGAACTAACGTAGACCGATGAGTTACTTTAAGCCTATAAAATCATTCTTTATTATAATCTTACTTATTCTAACAATAGATTCTGCTTATTCTCAAATCTACCTGGGATTAAAATCAGGCGCTAGAATGAATTGGTTAAAATATGAGGAATTTAATAGTGAAGACTACTCAAGGGCTCCATTCTACGGTTTTAGTGCAGGATTTAGCTCAGCCTTTAAAGTTCAGAAACGATTTTTACTTCAGTTTGATGTACTTTATGCACAAAATGGTAAAAACATTATGGGTATTGAAGATCCTGTATTAGAAAACAATGCACGCTATCATTACATAAACACTCCAATTGTTTACAAATTAGATTTTATTGAAGCGATAGGGAAAAGAACATTTAAATGGCATGTTGGAGTTGGCCCTAATGTTGATTTTTGGTTAGGCGGCAACGGAAAATTAAAATCAGTAGAATTATTGGAGGAAAATATTGATGAAATTGAGTATAAAGTGAAATTTGGTGATTTCCCAGCAGATCCAGAAGATGGAACACTTTATTTTAGGGATGCCAATAGAGTGCAATTAGGTTTAATAGTATCGACTGGTTTAATATTAGAACCAGCTCCAGGGCAGGTTTTCCAACTTGATTTTATGTATTTGTGGGGACATAGCAATATAGCAAAGGAAGAAGGCAGGTATTCAAATGTAATCGGATATCGAGATAACTTAGATGCCTCTTTTCAAAGTTTTCAGGTAACAATTTCATATCTCTATGACTTTATAAACAAAGGAAAAAAAGAGAAGAAAAATTATTATGAAAATAAATGACTTCTACAATTGTTTGTAATTTTATCGAAGTTTAACCCTGCTTTACCTTTTATTTATATCTATTCGTAGAATAAGAAAATTATTATTCTTAATTAATCGAATTTTTTCAACCCATGTAAGGAAATCCTTGCAGATCACAATGTCTTTTCTAATTTTAGTAGTATTTTTCGAATTGATTTTAAAATCCGCTAAGGATATGAATGCGTAATTTCAACTGCTATGAAAAAATATATACAACTAGTCTTTTTTATATTTATAATTCCTGCGTTTTCATTTGCACAAGAGATTTGTAATGATGGGATCGATAATGATGGAGATGGATTCGTAGACTGCTTTGACGGTGATTGTACTGATACTGCAGACTGTGATGGCTTTTTCCTTGGTAATGATGCCTCTTGTGAAGCAGAGCCTTTGGGTTTTCCACGTTTTGTGCTGGAAAGAGGATATACTTCCCCAAGAAATGTAGTAAATAACTTGAATCAATTAGTAGTTGGAGATTTAGATCGAGATGGAACTCCTGAGATTATTACGAATAACGCATATACAAATAGGGTATATATTCTCAATGGTGATGATGCAACAATAAAACACCAAGCAACCATAAACTATCCAACATTTAGAGGCGGAGCCATTGCGAATATAGAAGATGATAACTGTGCTGAAGTATTCTTTATTTACTATAATGGTAGCGATCGTAGATACAGAATAGTAGCATATGACTGCGAATTAAATTTTTTATGGGAATCTGAAAATCTTCGTAATGACCCCGTATTCCTTAGTTTTGCTGATTTCGATAGAGATGGACAGGCTGAAATGTATTACAAAGATGAAGTACGCGATGCACTAACCGGAACCAGAATTGTAAGATCTCAAACTACAAATTGGGAAAGAATCAATAGTGGAGGAGTTGCAGTAGACATCCAAGGAAATGGCGACTTAGAACTAGTAATTGGAGACAAAATATATGGAGTAAATTTAGGTAATCGTTCTCAAGATGCAGGTAACCTTACTCTTCTAGCTTCCATGCCAACCAGCATGTTTAATTATAGAGTTAAAAATAATGATCAAGAATACAGTGCTACAACTTCTGTAGCAGATTACAATTTAGATGGTAACCTTGATGTAATTTTTACTGGGGCAACCAACGGAACCCCTACTACAAACGTAACTAGTGCTTTCTTTTGGGATGTAACCAATGATACAGTTGCTATTTTTAATGACCCAAGAGGTGGAGGAAATTATAGTGCCGGTTGGTATAATGGTATGGGTAGAATCAATATCGCTGATTTAGATGGAGATGGGCAATTAAATGCAGCCTTTGTTTCAGGTAGATATTTATACGCATTAGATGAAAATTGGGAAATCCTATGGGAAGATGAATTCGGAAATCCTGGTCCAAAAACAGTAAATGAAGAAACTTCTGGTATTACGGGTTGTACTTTATTCGATTTTAATGGAGATGGACAATCAGAGGTAGTATACAGAGATGAAGATTTCGTATATATTATTAATGGTTTTGATGGTAGCATAAATACGCAAGTTCCATGTAGGTCAAGAACAAATGTTGAATATCCAGTTGTAGCAGATGTGAATGCTGATGGCTCTACAGAGATATGTGTAGTATGTACCCCTGAGAACTATAGAGCTGGAGATTTTGGAAGACAGTTGCCGATTTCAGGAGATGCTGAAGTAAGGGTATATGTTTCAGGTGGTGAACCCTGGGTTCCTGCCAGAAGATTATGGAATCAGCATGGGTATTTTAATGTCAATATCAACGATGATCTAACTGTACCTCAAAACCAGCAAAAACATCAAGCAGTATTCTCAACAGGTGTTTGTACAACGGGACCTTCAAGACCACTAAATAGTTTCTTAAATCAGTCTCCATTCTTAAGTTCGGATGGCTGTCCAACTTATGCCTCTCCAGATTTAAATATTTTAGAAAATACACTAACTATTAATGCACCAGAATGTCCTAATCAGGATTTCACCATTAGCTTTGATTTAGAGAATATCGGTGATGTTCCGCTAACAGGTTGGGTTCCTATTACTTTCTATGATGGAGATCCTTTAGTGGCAGGAAGTAATAAATTAAATACAGATTCGATTTCATTAACAAACTTCACTCCAGGATCAGTAGCATCATCGCCAAGCTTAACTGTAAATGGAACTGGAGGAAATTTCACATTGTATGTGTCTTTAAATGATGATGGAGCAAGAACTCCTACGCCTATCTCTTTTCCAGCTTCTAATTTTTTGGAATGTGATTACTTTAATAATATAGTTTCAGCCGAAATAAATCCAATACCTTTTGCACTGTCATCAGTTGTTACGAAAAATATTGATTGTTCATCTGGCGGGGTTCCTGCTAACGGCTCTGCCAGAGTATTTAAGTTAGAAGGCACTACTGAGGTGACGGCTAACTATGATTTCTTTTGGTTTGATGGAACTACGGTTACCGGAACTCCTGATTTTGTTGGATCTACTTATTCAGGATTATCGGCAGGTACTTATACCGTATTTGCAAATAACACTTTAGTAGGCTGTACTTCCGACACCATACAAGTTGTTATACAAGACAGTGCAAGGAATGTTACTGCTGACTTAACGGTTGTAAGAGGTAATTCAAACTGTTTAACTCCAAATGGGGAATTAACAGTTAGTGTTAATGGTGGCCAAGCTGTTGGTAATTTTGAATACGAATGGTATGAAGGAAATACTGTTGGGGGTGGACTTCAAATCAGTAACAGTCATATTGCAACAGGTTTGAGTTCAGCTGCCTATACGGTATTAGTAACTGAGATAGCAACAGGTTGTCAAACTATTGAATCTATTAATGTTCCTGATGAAACTAACCCTCCTGTAGCAACAGCGAGTGCCACAGATATTGTTTGTTCGGATACGAATTCTGGAGTAGTAACGGCCTCTGTAGGGGGCAGTACTGCAGGATATACTTTTGAATGGTATATAGGGACTAGTGAAAAACCTACGCCTGATTACACTGGGTCAACTGTTAATAATTTACCAGAAGGAAGCTATACCGTAAAAGTCACAGATAACAGTTCTGATTGTGAATCTGCATTAGTAACTGTAGAAATAAACAGAACACAATCTCCAGAAATAGATACTATCTCTAGTACTGAAAATAACTCATGCGACACTAGCAATCCAAATGGAAGCGTAACCGTTTCTATAATTGGCAATGTAGCTGATCATACTATTGAATGGTTCGCGGGTGCTGGAACAACAGGTACCGTTGTTGGAACAGGAACAAGCGTTAGCGGACTTGGCGGTGGAGAGTACACAGCAAGAGTGACCAATAATGACACAGGATGTTCGGCTACTGAAAGAGTAACGATAAATAACAACATCATTATTCCGAATTTGTCTGCAACAACAGAGCCTGTTACTAACTGTGATCCCTTTAATGGTAGAATAGAGGCAAACGTTGATTTAGATACTGAAGCAGATTATACTTTCTTTTGGTATAACGGAGATCAAGTTATTGCTGCTTCCCAAATTCCAGATGAATCTACCAGTATATTGGCTAATCAACCTCCTGGCTTGTATACTGTTCAAGCCTTAAATAATAACAGAAGCTGTTTAACCGATCCTATTACTGTTGAGATAATAGACAACGCTACTGTTAATATAAGTCAAAATACCACTAGGGTTCAACCTGCAACAGCTTGTGATTTAGATAATGGAGAATTAGAAGTGGAAATTTCTTCACCTGGAAACACTCAAGGTTTTGATGTTGATTGGTATGAGGGCTCAAATGCAAGTGGTACCGCTTTCCTCACAGAAGAAGGAGTTACACAATCAGTAGCTACAGGGCTTTTTACAGGTCTTTACACTGTAGTAGCTACAGATCTTAATACAGGTTGTTCGAGCCAAAGAATTTTAAATTTACCATTTATCGGTGCTCATGAACTTGATTCCGTTGAGGTGATCAATACAACCACATGTAATCCTTTTGATGGAAGTATTGAAGTTTCATTAACTGAAGCAGCAGGTACTGATAAGGACGATTATTCATTTACCATCACTAAGGAAAATGAAGCTGGTGATTACGATCCCGTAAATATAGCTTCACACCCAACAGCAGGTGTAATTGGACAAAACAATTACATTTTTGGTGATTTAGATGAAGGGAATTACATTATTGAAGCGATTAATGACCTTACGGGATGTTCTGTTTTCTACACTGAAACTGTAGGTAGAAATTCAGTTGATCCTGTTTTCAGTATTGAGGAAAGAATTGCCAATACTAATTGTGAACCCACTTTTGCCAATGGTTCATTAGAACTTAATATAGATAATGGCGCAGATCCAGCCGATTACGATGTTTTCTGGTATGAGGGTACAGACACCTCTACTCCATTAGGCACTAATATTGGTACCACTGCTGGGATAAATGGCGAAATTGCTACTGGTTTAACTGGCGGTAATTATACAGTTGAAGTCATTAATGATTTTACAAGATGTTCTACAATCAGAACCTTTAGTTTAGTTGATAATCCTACCATTGTTTCAATTCCTACATCTGAGATTGAAATTGACCCGATTACACTTTGTGATACAAATAATAGCCGAGTAGTAATCAATAACATCTTTGAAAATGGTGTTGTAGCAGATTTAAGCGATTATAATTTTGAATGGTTTGATTCAGATATGACGCTTATTTCAACTGCTCGTGATAGTATTAGTGGCTTAGATTCAGGAACATACTTCCTTCAGGCTACCAGTACGGTATCAGGCTGTGCAACTTCTTTGATTGAATTCGAAATAGAAAGAGATATTACAGAGCCAGTAATAACGGTAGATTTTGCTAATCCTGAGCAGTGTGTTAATCCTGCCTTAGGCTTTTTAACGGTAAATGCATCAGCTCCAGGTGCAAGCTTTTCATACACTTGGTACAACGGTCAAAGCGCTTCAGGAACTGTTGCTCAAAATGGGCAAGATTATTTTGATTTAACAGAAGGTTTTTATACCGTTGAAGTGTTCGATAGTCTTACAAACTGTAGCTATGTTGAAACCTATGAATTAGTTACAGAGATCAATCCTGTTAATTTAAGTATTTCAGCAACTCCTGTTACGAATTGTGATTCTCCAAATGGATCAGTATTCGCAACTGTAACTTCAAATGGAAGCGCAGTTTATGATTATGAATGGACAGATGCAAATGGAAACATTGTGGGTACTACTAAAGAAATTGACTCCTTAGCAGTTGGAGAATATACTGTAACTGCAATTGATGTTGATGACCCATCATGTCAAAATACAGCGACTATCACCGTGGAAGATCAGCGAATAATTCCTGAAATTACAATGGAAGAAATAGCTCCGCTCACTGTTTGTGATTTAAGTAGAGCGAATGGCGCAGCTAGAGCCTCTATAAATGGAGAGTTTATTGGATACACTTTCGAATGGTTTGAAGGAAGTTCAGCAAGTGGAAATGTTTTATATGTAGGCCCTGATTTCTCAGGTTTAGAAGCCATAACCTATACAGTACGAGTAACTGATAATATTACACAATGTAGTAATGAAGCCTCAATCACCATTTCATCAGACATTCCTGAAGTAGATAGACCTACAATTGAAGTTATTGCTAATGACACAGACTGTCAAATTGATAATGGTGTTTTACGTGTAGATGTAAATGGAAATATTGCTAACTATGAATTTAATTGGTATGAAGGAGATGAAGGACGAGGCACTGTAATTGGAACAGGTGATAGAATTACTGATTTAGCTGCAGGAGAATATTCAGTAACTGCAACCGATTTAAGAACTGGATGTATTTCAGAAGTTGTAAGTGCAGAAATTGAAGAAATATTGGTTTTCCCAGTTCTTGAAACAGAAACAATAGCCGCAAACTGTAATCAGGAAAATGGTTCAGCTTCTGTATTTGTTAGTGGTGAAGCTGAAATAAAAAATATCACCTGGTATACTGAATTTGGGAATTTAGTTGCAAGAGGCCCTGTTTTAGACGGAGTATCAAGTGGTAATTACTTCGTTAGTGTAGAATCTTTAAGAGGTTGTATAACCGAAGCAAATGTTACGATTCCTACTTCTATTAATGCCTTTAATGGAATCTCTAGAAATGGGGATGGTGCGAATAGCTTCTTTAAAATAGAATGTATAGAAAATTATCCTGACAATTTGGTCAAAATTTATAACCGAGCTGGTACATTAGTCTATGAGGCAGTAGGATACGACAATAATACTGTTAAATTTGATGGCGTTTCCAATAGAGGGATAAATATTTTAGGAGAAGATTTACCTGATGGAACATATTTCTACGTGATTGATAAGAAGGATGGGTCTAAACCAGAGAATGGTTACTTAGAAATTGTTAATTGATATTTATGAATAAAAGCAGAATCTATAAAACTTTATGTATAACGGTATTTCTGAGTATAATTGCTTTAACTAGTGTTGCTCAGCAATACCCAATTTATTCTCAGTATATTTTCAATGGCTTAATTCTAAACCCTGCTTATGCCGGCAGTCATGTGCAATTAAGTGCATCTGCCATGTACAGAAATCAATGGGTGAATTTTGAAGGTGCTCCAAAAACTTTATTTTTTAGCGCCCATTCCTCATTTATGGATGAAAGAATGGGCTTAGGCTTGATTGTTAATGATGATAGAATTGGAAGCTATTCGAATCAAAATATATATGGCAGCTACGCATTTATAATCCCTACACCTAAAGGTAAATTGGCATTAGGGGTGCAAGCTGGGATAAACATATTATCGGCTGATTTTTCAGGCTTAAATCTGGATGACATAGGCGATAACTCTTTTGCAAGTATTAGTGCTAATTTGAAGCCTAATTTTGGAACTGGTGCTTATTTTTATAATAAAACGATGTTTGCAGGCTTTTCAGTACCGTTTTTAATTAATAATGGATATGAAAACGTAAATTTTGAAAATACACTAAATGAATTACGTTCTGCCAGATATTATTACTTACATGGTGGGCTAATGCTTCCACTTAACATGGAGAAAAATATTCATCTGCAACCATCTGTTTTAATTCGAGGCCAAGAAGGTGCTCCGCTTAATTTTGATATCAATACTAGCTTCGTTTTTTATGATATTTTAAATGTTGGAGTTTCATATCGTAATATTGATGCAGTAGTATCCTATATTGATTTCAAACTATCTGACTCATTTCATTTCAGTTATTCATATGATTGGACAACTTCAGCCATCAGAGCTGCATCAGCAGGTACTCATGAATTTATGTTAAATTATAGAGTCCGTATAAAAGACATACATGATGATGTAAAGTGTCCTAAGTTTAACTACTTCATGTAAAAAAGCTTTTATCATTTTTGATATTTTTAAAGCCTATGGATTGTGATATCCATAGGCTTTTTCGTTTATTTTAAATCTTTCTGAACCCTAAAGGTTTCTTAAAGTTAATACTATGTGGTTTTGATTCAGAAATGAAGAAAAAGACATTTTTATATTAACTTTTGTATCATTTTTTATTAGCTTAAATCCTTAATGGAAAACTATCTTAACCGATACCAAGATATTAGAAGGACTACTGAAAGTATATGTGAACCTCTTGCAATAGAAGATTATGTATCCCAACCAATAGAGGATGTCAGTCCACCAAAATGGCACTTAGCCCATACGACTTGGTTTTTTGAAACTTTTCTGCTCAAAGAATTTGCTACTCACTATAAAGAATTTCATCCTAAATATGCTTATCTGTTCAACAGCTATTATGTTTCAGCTGGTGAACGAATGTTAAGACCGAATAGAGGAAATATGACCCGACCCACTGTCGAAGATATTTATAAGTATAGAAAATATGTGGATGATGCAGTTTTTGAATTATTAGGAGGTTTTATTTCAGATGAAATGAAAGAAATTCTTGAAATAGGATTTAATCATGAGCAGCAACATCAAGAGCTTTTATTTTATGATATAAAATACATATTAGGTCATAACCCTTTATTTCCTGTATATGACAAAGGCTTTGAAGAATACTTCCCTGAAGATTTTAAACACGATTGGATTCAAATTAACAAAAGGAATTATAAAATTGGTTTTGATGGAAAGGGTTTTTCTTTTGATAATGAGCACAATAAACATGAAGTGCATTTAGAAGGAGCAAAAATCAGCAATAAATTGATTACCAATGCTGAATATGCTGAATTTATTGAAGACAAAGGCTATGAAAATCACGAGTTTTGGCATTCTGATGCCAGAAGCTGGTTAGATGAGAGCCAAATTAAAGCACCCTTATACTGGCATAAGATTGATAAGCAATGGCATTATTATACATTAGCAGGATTAAGACCTATTAATGAAGCTGCGCCCTTGATGCATATTAGTTTTTATGAAGCTTATGCATTTGCTGAGTGGAAAGGAATGAGACTACCTACAGAATTTGAATGGGAAACTGCATCTAATCTATTTGACTGGGGTAAAAGATGGGAACATACTGCTAGTGCTTACCTCCCTTATCCTGGTTATAAAAAACCAGCTGGAGCTATTGGAGAATACAACGGGAAATTTATGGTAAATCAAATGGTTTTAAGAGGTGCATCAAGAGCTACTTCAAAAAATCACTCTAGAAAAACATACAGAAACTTTTTTCATCCCCATCTGCAATGGCATTTCAGTGGGATAAGACTTGCTAAAGATTTATGACAACAACTACTACCGAAAATATTAGCTTTTCTGTAGCCGATGCGGTTAAAGATGGCTTATCAAAAAAAGAAAAAACATTACCCAGTTGGTTATTTTATGATGCAGAAGGAGATCGACTCTTTCAAAAAATCATGAATATGCCAGAGTATTATCTCACAAACTGTGAGTATGACATTTTTCAGAAGTATAAAAATGATTTACTGAACCTCATAACGAAGGAAACAAATAAGTTTAGCTTAATAGAATTCGGGGCAGGTGATGGCTTAAAAACAGAAATACTGTTAAAGCATTTTGTAGAAAATGACACTAATTTCAGCTACAAACCTGTAGATATATCAGAAAATGTTATTCAACTGCTACAGAATAGAATGGAAAAGTCAATTCCCGATTTAGATATCACTCCAATAAATAAAGAATATTTCTCAGCATTGGATGAGTTTAATGAAGCTAGAACTAATCCTTGTATTGTACTATTTATGGGAGGAAATATTGGGAATTTTGAAATGGAAGATGCTCAATCTTTCGTAAATAAAATTGCCGCAAAATTAAGAACTGGGGATCGCTTTATTCTCGGATTTGACTTGAAAAAGGATCCACAAATGATTTTAGATGCATATAATGATGCAGGTGGAATCACCCGACAATTTAATATGAATTTGCTTAAGCGAATGAATAATGAATTGGATGCTGATTTTGATAGTTCTGCATTCAAGCATTTCCCAACTTATGACCCGCAAACAGGGACAACCAAAAGCTTTTTAATTTCACAAAAAAAACAAGAAGTGAATTTAAACGCTATCGACACTATCATCTCATTTGATAAATGGGAACCTATACATGTTGAGATATCCCAAAAGTTTGATTCGGAAATGATTAACGAAATGGCTACTAAAGCAGGATTATCAGTTGAAAAATACTTTTATGATGATCAAGAATATTTTACTGATGTAGTGATGAGAAAGTTATAAATAATCATCTATGACTATCCTCATCCTCCAAAATACTTAAATAGCTCTCATATCTACTGGGGGCTATTTTTCCTTCTTCCATTGCTGCTCTAAAAGCACAACCTGGCTCATGGGTATGGGTACAATTATTAAATTTACACTCTCCAATATATTCTCTCATTTCTGGGAAGTAATGACTCAGTTCCTCATCTCCTATATCCCATAAACCTAATTCTTTAATACCTGGAGTATCAATTACAAATGTGTTTTCCCAGGCTTCAAACATTTCCGCAAAAGTAGTGGTATGTACCCCTTTTCCTACTGATTCAGATACCTCTCCAATTCTTTGATCGATGTGAGGAGAAATAAGATTTAGTAAAGTAGATTTACCCACTCCAGAGTGGCCTGAAAATAAAGAAGTCTTCCCTTCTAAAACTTTTTTCAAATCCTCTATCCCTTCATTTTTCTCTGCGGAGACTAATAAAACTTTATAGCCCAATTCTTCATAATCAAATTTTAAAGCTTCGTAATATTCTAAAGCCTCATCATCAAGCAAATCTGATTTATTAAATACCAATACGGCTGGAATTCGAAAGGATTCACAACTCACTAAAAAACGATCAATAAATCCTAAACTAGTTCTTGGAAAGGCTAAAGTCACTACCAAAACAGCCTGATCTATATTAGCAGCAAGCCTGTGGCTATGCCTTTTCTTACGGGTTGATTTACGTATTATATAATTTTCGCGAGGAAGAACTTCTTTAATTATGGCTTCTTTCTCATTTTCAGGAGTTATCTCTACCCAATCCCCTACCGCTACAGGATTAGTAACCTTTTCCTCATCTAAACGCATCTTCCCCCTTAATCTACATTCATAAAACTTCCCCTCGGCCAAAACAGTGTACCAACTACCCGTAGATTTATAAACTCTTCCTTTCATGATGCAATTTCTAATTTGTCGATTATGGGAGCAATATGATTCAAAATAATTTGAGTGGCTCCAATATTCTCATCCACATATTTTAGGGCCGAATTGGAAGCCTTTTCCAAATCAAAATCAGCACTGTTAAATATTGAGATAAATTCCTGCGAATCTTTTAATGGATAAGCCGCTTTAAGTCTTATCAGATCTACTGCTTCTTGAAACTTCATATAATTTTGATCTCCAAAAAAGATTGGCATTCTAAAGCAAGCTGCTTCTAATGTATTGTGTAATCCATCTCCATAAGCACCACCAATAAAAGCTATTGTACCGTATTGATAGAGAGAAGAGAGTAAGCCTATATTATCTATAATGATCACTTTTGTTTCAGTCTTAATAACACCATCAATTTTAGTAAACCTTTCAGATGATCCACCAATTAGTTGTTCATGTAATTTCAAATTCTTTTCAGAAATATCGTGAGGTGCTATTATGGCTTTCCAGTCTGGATATTCTTTTAAAAATGGAGCCATCACTTTAATATCTTCCTCCCAAGTGCTCCCTCCTATCAATACTTTTTCATTTCTAGCAAAATCATCAAATAACTTAATTGATTTAACATTTTGAGAAATGGAATAAACTCTATCAAATCTAGTATCTCCACTTATGGTGACATTATGAAGATTTATCCCTTTTAAGAGGGACTCTACTTTTTTGTTCTGAACAAAAATATGATCAAAATGATGTAATATTTTTCTATGAAAGCCACCATAAAATTTAAAAAACCTTTGATTAGCTCGAAAAATGGCAGAAATAGAATAAACCCAGCAATCTGAATTGGATAAAGCTTTTAGGTGATAATGCCAAAATTCATACTTTATAAAAAAAGCAATTTTTGGCTTAGTTATTTCCACAAATAGTTTTGCATTACTGGCAGTATCTAAAGGCATATAGTTCACATAATCCGCGCCTTCGTAATTCTTTCTTACCTCATAACCAGAAGGTGAAAAAAAAGTGAGTAAAATAAAATAGTCAGGATATTGCTGTTTGAAAGCTTCAATGATTGGCCTAGCCTGTTCAAACTCTCCTAAAGATGCACAATGAAACCAAACCACATTTTGATTAACTTGACTGAATCGATTCTCTAATTGCTCAAATAAATTTCTGCGGCCTTCAACAAACTTTTTAGATTTTGTATTGAACAGTGAATGAATTTTCACTCCAATACCTAATAAACTTATCCCAAATCGATAGAATAACTCGCCCATAAGGTAAAATTAAGGGTAATAAATTAAACCACCTTCAAATATGTTTGAGTTTATATTAAAAGACTTATTTAAAGCATTTATTTGATTGACTATACTTCAATTAATTATGAACTTTCTCTAACAAATAATGCAACTAATGCTGAAGTAAATATACCTAAGACTGCCGCACCTATCATAGCTTGCCAAAGGTAATTACCTAAATTAAAGTATTGAAGCGCTTCTTCATTAGTCTTTTGACCTTGATTAACAGCATAAGCACTTACGTTTTCAAAGTAATCTGGCGTGATCAATTCATGGGTTATGAGCTGACTTAAAGGAGTTAAAATCACTACTACTGCTGTTATAATTAAACCAGAAATAAAGCCTTGTTTCCAGCTCATTACATTATCAAAATGCTTTTTTCTCTTATCTATCAATGCAAAGACATAAATCAAAATGGAAGGAATAGCTACTAAGTTAGTATAGGTAGCATGATCAGCAATATTTACATCATGCCAACCCATAGCTTTTTCGAAGTACATCCAAAGGAGCATCATGATAACGAAAATTAATCCCCATTTAATTTCAATTAGGCGCTTCTTCATTTTTGGTTCTTTTTTGTTGACTTACTAAATATACTCCAAAAAATATCATCAAAGCAAATAAGGCTTTCTCCCATTTGAAAGTCTCTTGCCCGAGCATAATCGTAATGAAAGTTGCGAAAACAGGCTGTAAATAAATATAGTAACCAACAATGGTAGAATTAACATGCTTCAAAGCCATAGCATTTAATAAATAGGCTAAAAAAGTAGTACCGATGATAACATAAACAATACTACTCCAGATTTCCGTAGGAAATGAAGAAAAATCAACTTTAGTGATAGGGAAAATCCCAAATGGAATAATCATGATGGTTCCAAATAAAAACACCCATTTCACAACAGTAATGGGTTCATATCTTTGCATCAATGGTTTTACCATTACCAAGTAAATACCATAAAAAGTAGCATTTAAGAAAATAAAGATGTCACCTAAAAAAGCATCATTTTCTATGCTCACCTCCTTATTCAATACTAATAGGATCACACCAATAGCACCGAGTGAAATACCAATAATTTTCCGCCAGCTTATTTTTTCATTTAATAGCCAAAAGGAAATCAATAATACAATAATAGGATTTGCCGTCATGATAATACTGGCATTTACAGGACTTGTTAAACTCAATCCATTAAAAAATATTAGTTGATTACCCATTACTCCAAAAATTGCACATTTGGCAAAATGTAAATAATCCTTCTTTCTGATTACTTTTTCTGTAGATGTTAAAGCATGATAAATCCAAAACAAAATAGTGGCTATTGTAGCTCTTAATAAGATAAAAGCATTAGGACTCATGTAATCAGGCATAACGCCTTTTGCGATCACATAATTACCACCATATATTAAGCCTACTATTGCTAAAGCCCCATGTACGTGCCACTTTTTATTCATTTGGCAAAAGTAAGGGATTATATGGATATTGCAGTTTTAAAAATTGAAAGGAATATGATGTTTGGAGAAGAAAAACCATTAGCTGAAAGAATGCGTCCCACCAAGCTTGAAGAATTAGTTGGTCAAAAACATTTGGTTGGGGATAAAGGGGTTTTAAGGCTTACCATTGCTCAAGGAAAAGTACCTTCTATGATTTTCTGGGGACCTCCAGGAGTGGGTAAAACTACAATTGCCAATATCATTGCCAATCAAGTGAAAGCACCTTTCCAGACTTTAAGTGCAATTAGTGCAGGCGTAAAGGATGTTAGAGAAGTAATTCAGCGAGCCTCGCGATCTGGTAAAATCATTCTTTTCATTGATGAGATTCATCGATTTAATAAGTCACAACAGGATGCTTTATTGGGAGCCGTTGAAAAAGGTGTGATTACGCTAATAGGCGCAACTACTGAAAACCCATCATTTGAAGTAAACTCCGCATTATTATCTCGCTGTCAAGTTTATACCTTAAAGGCACTTGAATTAGATGACTTAAAAGGATTGCTTCATAACGCAATGGAAGAAGATGATAAACTAAAAGAAAAAAAAATAACAATCACTGACTATGAGGCACTGATCCAGCTTTCAGGAGGTGATGCACGAAAATTACTTAATTTATTCGAATTAGTAACCGATGCTTTTTCATCCGATGAAGAAATTGAGATCACAAATGAAAAAGTAAGAGAAATTGCTCAAAATAAAATGGCTGTATATGATAAGTCTGGAGAGCAACATTATGATATCATATCCGCATTTATAAAAAGTATTAGGGGTAGTGATCCAAATGCCGCTTTGTACTGGTTAGCCAGAATGATTGAAGGTGGTGAAGATGTTAAATTTATTGCTAGAAGATTATTAATCTCTGCTTCAGAAGATATTG
This sequence comes from Marivirga arenosa, assembly GCF_030503875.2. Taxonomy (NCBI): domain Bacteria; kingdom Pseudomonadati; phylum Bacteroidota; class Cytophagia; order Cytophagales; family Marivirgaceae; genus Marivirga; species Marivirga arenosa. Next base: position 3,575,854 of record NZ_CP129968.2, read on the forward strand.
GCCTAGCAAACCCAAATGCTTTGCTCATAGCTACCAATACTTTTCAGGCCGTTAGCATGATTGGATATCCAGAAGCTGAAATAATTCTTTCGCAATGTGTTACCTATCTTGCATGTTCTCCTAAAAGTAATGCCTCCTATTTAGCCATTAAAAAAGCAAGGCAATTGGTTCGTGAAACTGGCGATTTATCAGTTCCTCTTCATTTAAGAAATGCTCCTACAAAATTGATGAAAGACATGAATTATGGAGCCGGATATAAGTATCCTCATGATTTTTCCGGGAATTATACCTATCAAGAGTACATGCCGAATGAAATTAGTAAAAACACCCTTTACGAGCCACAGGACAATGTTAGGGAAAAGGATTTTCGACAAAAGCTTAAAAATCTCTGGCGAAAAAAGTATGATTATGACTAATCTAAGAATTATAGTATTTTTTTTATTAAATTAAATCCCTACCTTTAATTATTAAGTTAACTAAGAAAAATAATATTATAACAAAACATGGATCCAAAACTGGAAAAGTGGAAAGAGATCGAGTTTAATGTTGATCTGCCTCACGCAAAATATGAAGTCTCCAATTACGGCAGAATTAAAAGCTATTCTACTCGTGAAAATGGAAAGATAATTAAAGGCTCAAATGTAAACGGCTATCAGGCCATAATGGTAAGATTCGATAAAAGAATTACTCAAAGCTATTATGTTCACCGCTTAGTTGCAGAATCATTTATTCCAAAAGACAGTGATGACCAAGTTTATGTAACTCACCTAGATTATGATAAATCAAATAATCACATCAGTAACTTAAAGTGGGTTTCTGAAAGACAATTGGCTGATCACAATAATAAAAACCCTAAGGTTTTGAAGAAAAGAGTGACTGGTTATAAATTAACAGAGTCAGATGTTAAAGTGATTAAGAAAATGTTGAAGAACGAGAAAACGCGCTACAGTCAGATAGCTCGTCAATTCGGGATCACTCATACTCAGTTAAACCGAATAAGAAAAGGACATAACTGGGGGCACGTGACAATCGATGATTAACTTATTCATTTTAGAGATATTTTAAAGCATGCAAATTAAGATTTAGCATGCTTTTTTATTTTCATACCTAGAGCAATTTATACTTTACAAATAAATATCTGTTCGATTCAAAAAGCTTCACGCTAATCAATTGTTTATCCCGTAAATCTGCGCTAATTTTAAGGTCAAATTGGATTAGAAAAATGCAGAGAGATAATTTAATATTTGACCTTATAAAAAAGGAGCAAAAAAGACAAGAGGAAGGGATTGAACTAATTGCTTCTGAAAACTTTACGTCACCAGAAGTAATGGAAGCTATGGGTAGTGTGCTGACCAACAAATATGCTGAAGGCTTACCCGGAAAAAGATATTATGGTGGTTGCGAAGTGGTTGATGAAATTGAAAACTTAGCGATAGATAGAGTAAAAGAGCTATTTGGTGCTTCTTGGGCTAATGTTCAACCTCACTCAGGGGCTCAAGCTAATGCTGCAGTTATGCTTGCTTGTCTTAATCCTGGAGACAAAATTTTAGGGTTTGATTTATCACATGGAGGTCATTTAACGCATGGATCAACAGTCAATTTCTCTGGAAAATTATATCAACCCTCTTTCTACGGTGTAGAAGAAGAAACTGGTCTTATTGATTGGGATAAGGTTGAAGCTACTGCTAAGAAAGAAAAACCAAAGATGATTATCTGCGGTGCTTCTGCTTACAGCAGAGAATGGAATTATAAAAAGTTAAGAGAAATAGCAGATGAAGTTGGAGCTATTTTGTTAGCTGATATCTCTCACCCAAGTGGCTTAATCGCAAGAGGATTGTTAGATGATCCATTGGATTATTGCCATATCGTAACTACCACTACGCACAAAACATTAAGAGGCCCAAGAGGTGGATTAATAATGATGCGTGATGATTTCGAAAACCCATTTGGATATAAAAATCCAAAAGGCGAGTTACGCAAAATGACTCAATTATTAGATTCTGGTGTTTTTCCTGGAACTCAAGGTGGACCATTAGAACATGTGATTGCTGCAAAAGCAGTAGCCTTCGGACAATGCTTAACCGATGAATATTTCAATTACATCCTTCAAGTAAAGAAAAATGCTGAAGTTATGGCAAAAGCATTTATGGAGAAAGATTATAAAATCATATCAGGTGGAACTGATAACCATTTAATGCTTATTGATTTAAGGTCTAAAGGCATAACTGGTAAAGTAGCTGAAGCTGTTTTAGGTGAAGCTGATATTACCATTAATAAAAATATGGTACCTTTTGATGATAAATCTCCATTTGTAACTTCTGGCATGAGAATAGGTACTGTAGCAGTGACGACCAGAGGCTTGGTAGAAAGTGATATGGAAAAAATAGTAAACTTTATAGACACTGTAATTACGAATCATGAAGATAAAGCGCAGATAGCTTCTATAAAGAAAGAAATTAATGAATGGATGGTAGAGTTTCCTTTGTTTAAATAAGATATGCCTGCAGATCAACCACAAGCGGAGATGAGCTTTTTGGATCATCTGGAAGCCTTTCGGTGGCATATCGTAAGGGCTTTATCCGCAGTAGTAATATTTTCAATTATTGCCTTTGCTTCCAAAGAATTTGTATTTGGAACCTTAATTTTAGGCCCTTCAAGACCTGATTTTTGGTTTTACCAAATGGCTTGCAAGCTAGGCGAAACTGTTGCTAATTCAACTGCCTTTTGTATTGATGATTTACCTTTCATTATTCAAAGTAGGAAAATGACTGGGCAGTTTAGTATGCATATCACCTCTTCTGTTGTGCTTGGGATAATTGTAGCTTTCCCTTATTTTTTCTGGGAAATGTGGCGTTTTGTTAGTCCTGCACTTTATGAAAACGAAAAAAAGACCAGCAGAGGTGCTACATTCTTTGTGAGCTTATTGTTTTTATCAGGTGTACTATTTGGCTATTATATAGTATCTCCAATATCAATAAACTTCCTAGCAAATTATCAAGTTGATCCGAGCGTACTTAATGAATTTGACATCACCTCTTATGTATCGACTGTAACCATGTTGGTATTAGCTTGTGGTTTGATGTTTCAATTACCTATGGTAATTTTATTCATGAGTAAGGCAGGGATTATAGATCCTCAGTCATTAAGAAATTACCGGAAAATTGCGATTGTAGTAATACTTGTGATCAGCGCATTTATAACGCCTCCAGATCCCATAAGTCAAATTTTAATTTCTTTACCATTGCTATTATTGTATGAAATCAGTATTTATATTTCAGCAATTATCCATAAGAAAAAGCAAAAGAAAGAGGCTGAAGAATTAAAGAAATTAAAAGAGCACTAAAAAAAATAAATAATGCTTTTTGCCGATATACCAGGATTAAATGATTTAAAGGAGCAACTTATCAAAGGTGTGAAGTCTGGAAAGATTGCTCATGCTCAATTATTCTGGGGTAAATCGGGTGCTCCTAATTTACCTTTGGCATTAGCTTATGCTAATTATCTCAACTGCGAAAATCCTGGTGAAACAGATGCATGCGGCACTTGTAATTCGTGCCATAAAAATGCAAAATTCATTCACCCGGATTTTCAATTTTCTTTTCCCACTGCAGCAAATGATAGCATAAAAGGTGATGATGCTAAGCTAAGCAATAACTTTTTGAAACATTGGCGATCATTTCTTTTAAAAGATCCGTTTGCTTCAGCATTAGACTGGATAGACCACATTGGATCAGGTAATCGTCAGCTTAATATTGCAAAAGACGAAAGTAAGAATATCATCCGAAACCTTTCACTAAAAGCATTTGAGGGGAAGTATAAAATTATGCTGATTTGGCTACCAGAATATCTACACCCTTCTGCCGCCAATGCCCTGCTTAAAATTATTGAAGAGCCTTCCGATAAAACCATCTTTTTACTAGTCTCTAATGATAGAGAAAAATTAATTGGAACAATTACTTCAAGGACTCAGGCAGTACATATTCCAAATTATTCCGATCCTGAATTAAAGGATATATTGGTTTCTAAATATGGAGTGGAAGAATCTCATGCCAAACAATTAGCTCATATATCACAGGGCGATCTTCACAAAGCAGTCCAGCTCGTTGATGATGTTTCTGACGATGCTCAGCAGGAGTTCGAACAATGGATGCGCGAATGCTGGGCTAATGACTACACCAAGTTGGTTAAACGCTCTGAAGACTTTCATAAATGGGGTAAAATGAACCAGCAGCAATGGTTGATTCATGCTGAAAATATCTTAAGAGAATCATTAGTAGCTTTGATGCAAAGCACTGAATTAATGCGGGTTCCTGATGAACACGAGCAATTCGTTTTGAAATTCAGTAAGACATTAAGTCTAGAGAAAATTATTCAAATGACTGAAATACTAAACAAGGCCATCTATTACTTAGAAAGAAATGCAAGTGCTAAAATGACCTTATTGAATGTTTCATTAAAAATTGCTTCCATTCTAAGAAGTAATTAAAGACTTCCCTAAAAGTTAATGCTAGCGAAGTGTATCAACTCTTGATCATTTCCTCTAATTTCTAGATCAACTCCTAAGCCATTATTCGTTTCATTAATTTTAATAAGGCCATAGTTCAGTTTTGTAACTAATTCTCCTAATCTATATCGGTTATCTTCCTCAGCATCTTCCCATACATGCGTTAAACCGCTTGATGTAATCTCAACCAGTGGATAATCTAAACCCTCTAAATCTATTCTTGATATCTCACCTATATGACGATCTCCACTAAGTAAAACAACTCCTTTAGGTTGTTTTTCTTGAATTAGATCAAGTAGTCTTTGCCTTTCTTTAGGGAAATTAGCCCACTTCTCGTAATCATGATCTTCTGGAATCATTTGTATACCACTTGCTATAATATACAATGAGACAGCATCGTCAGAGAGTTGATTTTCCAGCCAATTCCACTGTTCTTCACCTAATACCGTTCCTGTTTCATTCTTTTGATAAACACGGTTTATCCTTTCTAAGCTATCTCGAAAATACCTGGCATCCAGCAAAATGACTCTAATAGTTTTAGAATTCCAATTTATATCATGAGAAGAATAGACTCCTTCTCTCTTTCTTCTAGGATCATCTTTTGGAACATCAAAAAAATCTAAAAATAACTGCTGGCTTTCTTCTTTGAATTCATATTCTTTTCCTGCATCATTCTTACCGTAATCATGATCATCCCATACTCCAATAACCGGTGTTTCCTGTCTAAGCTTAGTATACCCTTCATTTTGTTTTTGGCGATTATATTTTTTCTGCAACACCTTCATATTGTCAGTATCACCATAAATATTATCGCCTAAAAACATAAACAAATCTGAATTATGGGCACTGATCGAAGACCATAATGGTTGAGGAAGATTTTCTCTATTACATGAACCAAAGGTTAAAACCAATTCATCTTTCGATTGAATTTCGAATGTTTGATCTTGGGCCTTTATTGAGTTTGATAAAATCAAAACACAAAATGCAACTAAAAGATAATTTCTCATGATTTCTAAATTTTAAACCGCAAATTAATGCTTAATAAAATTTAAATTTAGAAAAACGGATTATTTTTATGTAAACAACAGGAATGTTGTTTTTAATTAGTGAGCTATAATATTAAAAACTGTATTGATTCTTTCAGAATCATACAGATTAAGTGCTTGTTGCAGCCTTTGGCTAGCTAATTTTAAATCCTGATTATTAATTGCAATCAACCCTTGATTAAAGTACTGCAGAGCTACTAGCTGTCTTAGGCTAATCTGTTTATAAATAGTTCTTGAATTAGGATTTCCATACTGGAGCTCGCCTACTTTCTCATTATTCATTAAAGTATTAACCTGACCCATGGGTAAAAACTCCGCTTTAAATTGAGCTACTTTTTGAGGATCAGAAATAAATCCAGCTTGAGCATCCGTAGATTCAAATATGTATTCTTTTTCCTCAAGCTCGGCTATGATAAAAACATGATAATCCGTTTCAATGATTCGGTGAGAAATATTAAAATAATTCAGCAGTACAGAAAACATGATACTTCCTGAAACACAATCGTAATCTCCACCAGATAACAATTCATTTATGGTAGTACCCTTATTATAGTTTTTAAGCATTTTTTGATGAGAAGTGTAAAATAAATACTTCAAAAAATACTCTTGATCATAAGCTGATCTGCGTTCCAATTTATTGATTAATCTGTTCCATTTTTTATGAGTTTCGAAGTCTTTTTGTGAAACTGCAAATTCCTTATCCTTCAAAAGAAACTTATCTTCTAGCTTTAGGGGCTGCCCCAAAACTGGTGCAATGAGTAAAAGGCAGAATGCTGCTATTACTCCTAATAGGATTGAAACTTTGTGATGATATGGTTTTTTAATGTTATCCAATATTAACAAATTGTTAACATATAACGATTTTTACTAATCCAAAGTTAACAATTAATTAATAAAAATAATAAATAGATAACATTATTTAAGCATAGCCCTTACATAAAGGACTGATTAACATGTTTTTATAAGATCGTGTTAATGTTAAAGCTTGTTAATATTATCTAAATAATAGTTGGCTTGATTGAGTAATTCCTCTTTTTCTTCTTTACTCTTTTTATCCCATGTTCTGTACATCATGGAAATTCTCTGGTTCTTCTCTAGCTTTTCTCTGTGCTTATCATAAAAATTCCAGTAAAGACTATTAAATGGACAGGCATTTTTTCCGGTTTTCTTTTTATGGTCATAATGGCATTTGGAGCAATAATTACTCATTTTATGCATATAATTGGCACTCGCCAAATATGGCTTAGAACCTACAATTCCACCATCTGCAAACTGACTCATACCCCTCGTATTGGTAATTTCCACCCATTGAATAGCATCAATGTAAATTCCTAAATACCACGCATCAACCTCATCAGGATCCGTCATATTCAATAATGCAAAGTTCCCGGTCACCATCAACCGTTGTATATGATGAGCATAAGCATCAGATAAAGATTGTTTGATAGATTTTTCAAGGCATTTCATTTTAGTATCACCTGTCCAGTAAAATTCAGGTAATTTTCTTTTATGCTCAAAGAAATTAAGCTTCTCATATTCTGGCATTTTTGCCCAATAAATTCCTCGCATGTATTCACGCCAGCCAATAACCTGTCGGATGAAACCTTCTACTTGCGCTAAGCTAATTCGATCTGAATCATCTTCCCATGCTTCAATCACTTTATCAACCAATTCTTTAGGATGAATCAATTTTGTATTTAAAGCAAATGATAATCTAGAATGGAAAAGAAATTTCTCATCCGTGTGCATTGCATCTTGATAGGTTCCAAAATACGGCAACAGTTCTCTACAAAAATACCTAATAAATTGTAAGGCTTGTTTCCTGTTAATCGGCCAATCAAAATGATCCGCATTAATTTCCCCCAAAGTATCAATTTCCGCATCTTTTATTTCTTCAAGAATATCTTCTACATTGTTTTGGTAACTATATTCCTCTGGTATTGAAACCTCTCCTTTATATTTGTTGCGATTATCATGATCAAAATTCCATTTTTCACCAACTGGATCTTCCCCATTCATCAAAATATCATGATCCTTCCTCATTTGACGATAGAAGTTCTCCATCAAGAACTGCTTTTTACCTTTAAAGAAATTAGCGATATCTTCTCGTTTGGTCAGAAAGTGTTCTGTATCCATAGATTCTGAAGAAATTTCGATCTGATTACAAAATTCTTTAAGCTGCTGATCGAGCCTGTATTCATCGGGTAATAAATATTCAAAATGCTCAATTTTTTCGCTTTTTATTATCGCTTGCAAATTCTTAGTTAAAGAGTGTTGATTATTATCGTCATTGATTTTATAATATATTATGTGATGGCCCTGATCTTTAAGATATTCTGAAAAGGATCGCATAGCTGTAAAAAAAGCTACAACTTTCTGGATATGATGTTTTACATAATCTGTCTCTTGACGCATTTCCATCATCACATAAATAATTTCATTATTTACATCTGAAAACCAGGAATGACGTTCGTATAATTGGTCCCCTAGAACTAATCGCAATGTCTTTTTCATATTAAAAATTTGTATATCAACTCTAGGATAAAATAAATGTTGATAAAATACATTGATAATAAAACGACAATGCTGCCTAAATAGGAACTTTATGAATTGATAAATGACGCTATACTTTTGCTATCATTTTTTATTTATAAATTTACATTTGCATTCAACTAAGAAAAAATTATGAAAAAGCTATTAATCATTCTCGCCAGTATTGTAGGATTATTGGTTTTAACTATTGTCCTGGTACCTATAGTATTTAAGGATAAAATTATATCAAGCATTCAAACTGAGATTGACAAGTCACTAAATGCAAAAGTTAATCTTGACCCTACAAAAATCAGAGTTTCATTGATTTCAAACTTTCCAAATATGACCTTAGGAGTGGAAGATTTCTCCATTTCCGGAAAAGAAGTATTTGAGGGAGACACCCTTTTTGCAGCCAAAGACTTCGCTGTAGAAATGGATATAGTAGCTATTATTAAAGGAGAACCTCTGAATATTAAGGGAATCACATTAGACCAGCCATTAATTAATATTTTGGTATTAGAAGATGGCTCAGCCAATTATGATATCACCTATCCTTCTGAAGAAGAAACTCCTGAAGAAGAAACTACTTCAGAGGATGAATTCACCTTTGGTATTGACCACTGGGAAATCAAAAACGGTAGAATTAACTACATGGATCAGATGTATGGAGTAGCTATTTCGTTGTTAGGAGTAGATCACTCTGGTAATGGTGATTTCTCACTTTCTGTTTTTGATATGCAAACCAATACAACGGCTGAAGATTTTTCTTTTGCCTATGATGGAGATGTATACATTGCGCATAAAAAATTGAAAGCCGATCTGTTGTTTGGTATGGACCTAGATAATTTTAAGTTTACTTTCAAGAATGCCAAAGCATCCTTAAACGATTTCAACCTAAATTTTGATGGATATTTTGCGATGCCTACTGATGACTATGATATGGATATCGCATTCTCAACCACTGATACTCAGTTTAAGAGTTTACTTTCATTAGTGCCGGGTATGTATGCTGAGGGATTTGATGCGTTAGAAACCAGAGGTGAATTTGATTTCTCAGGTTATGTAAAAGGAATTTACAGCGATACTAAAATGCCTGGGTTCTCAGTTGACCTTGCCGTAAGAGACGCCTACGTTAAATCCCCAGATGTACCATTGCCAATTGAAAAAATAGCTATGGAGATGCATGCTTCATCTCAAAGTGGCGATATGAAAGATGGTTATCTTGAAGTCAAAAATTTTGGCCTCAGCATTGATAAAGACAGATTTACAGCCAAAGCAAAAGTTAATAATTTCGATTCTCCTATTTGGGATTTAAGTGTAAACGGAGGATTAAATTTAGATATTATTTCTAAGATTGAACCTACCGAAGATTTCACATTAGCAGGAATGATATCCGCAAACCTAAATTCAAAAGGTTCCTATGTTGATGTAGAAAGTGAAAACTATGCTAAGCTGAATACAAGTGGTAGCATGAGCATGAAGAACTTTTCATATTCAGAAAAAGGTTCGCCAGATTTTAAAATCACAACTGCAGACATGAGCTTTGATCCTAAAGCCATTACGCTTAGTAATTTTGCTGGGAACTATGGTAAAAGTGATTTCACTTTAAATGGAGGTGTAAGTAATTACATTGCTTATGCTTTAGATAAAAAAGCCGTTATTAAAGGAAATATGGAATTAAAATCATCCTTATTAGATATTAACGAGATGATGGGAGTATCTGAAGAAGAAGCGACAGAGACTCCTGAAGATACTACAGCTATGGAAGTAGTAGTTATTCCTGAAACTATTGATTTCACTTTTGATGCCACTGTAGGAACAATCAAATATGATAATTTTGATATGAAAAATGCAGTAGGTAAAATCATTATAAGAGATGGAATCTTAACATTGGATCCAATGAAAGTGGATATGTTAGGCGGATCAATCAAAATGGCAGGTATTTATAATAGCCAAGATGAATATGAACCTAAGTTTGATTTTAAACTAGATATATCTGAATTCAGCATACCTGAAACCTTTAAGAATGTTACTACAGTTCAAAAATTCGCTCCAATAGCCGAAAAAATGGATGGTAAATTCAGCACGAATTTCTCCATGAATGGATTATTGACTCAAACTATGATGCCTGATTTGAATACTTTATCGGGTGGAGGATTGATTAAAATCGTGCAAGCTGCCGTTAAAGATTCCAAAGTGATTAGTGGAGTAACCTCCTTATCTAAACTAGATAATACAAGCGAAGTGAAAATTAATGATGTTAAGGTTCAGGCAGAAATTAAAGATGGCAGATTGAATGTAAAACCATTTGATGTGAAAATAGGAAACTACAATGCCACTATTGATGGAAGCACTGGATTAGGTGGAGACATTGCCTATAATTTAAAAATGAATGTTCCTACAGGAAGCATGGGAAAAGCTGCTAATTCGGCAATTTCAAGCCTCTTAGGCAACAACTTGAATGTAGTAGGTAATTCCATCAATTTAAACTTCAATATCGGGGGTACTTACGATGATCCAAAAGTTAAACTAGGCAGTACAACTTCTGAAGGCGGAAGCACAGTTGCTTCTTCAGCAAAAGAACAGATAACAGAAAAAATTGATGCTGAAAAAGATAAGTTAAAAGCCGAGGCTGAAGCCAAAGCTAAAGCAGCAAAAGATAGTGCGACCGCTGAAGCAGAAAGATTAAAGAAAAAAGCTGAAGAAGAGGCTAAAAAGAAAGCTGAAGAGGAAAAAGAAAAGCTTAAAAAGAAAGCCAAGAGCAAGCTTAAAGATATGTTTGGTGATGGTAAATGATCAGAAATAAATAATTCAAAATAGCATTAAAGGAAAATCAGTTTGATTTTCCTTTTTTTATGTCTTCGAAAATGCCGCTGTACTGTTTCTCAATTTTAAGAAAGACCAGATTTAAGAAAAAAGGCATTTGCTACAACAAAATATTTTAAAATCGTAAGCATGAACAAGGGGTAAAAATTCAGAAGGTAAAATCGAGGCAATCTGAAATATTTACCTAATTTTAGACTTTTATTTTTCAAGCATAAATTATTTAATAATATGTCAACAGCAATTTACAAGGTGCCAGTACCTAAGAACGAACCTGTTAATAGCTACGCTCCTGGAACTCCAGAAAGAGCTTCTTTACAAGCTAAGTTAAAAGAGCTAAGATCTCAAGAAGTTGATGTTCCAATGTACATTGGTGCTGAAGAGGTAAGAACAGGAAAAACACATCCTTTAAATCCTCCACATGATCATCAGCATAAATTAGGTCAATTCCATGAAGGCGATGCCAGCCATGTAGATCAAGCTATAAAAGCGGCTTTAGCAGCTAAGCAGGAATGGGCTGATTTACACTGGCAGCAAAGAGCTGCAGTATTCTTAAAAGCTGCTGACTTAATCGCTGGTCCATACAGAGATAAAATTAATGCGGCTACAATGTTAGGTCAATCTAAAAATGCTTATCAAGCAGAGATTGATTCAGCATGTGAGTTAGCCGATTTCTTAAGATTCAATGTAAAATATATGACCGAAATCTATGAGGAGCAACCATATTCTCCTGATGGAATTTGGAACAGAATGGAATACAGACCATTAGAAGGTTTCGTATTTGCCTTAACTCCATTCAACTTTACTGCTATTGCAGGTAACCTTCCGTCTAGTGCAGCCCTTATGGGTAATACAGTAGTTTGGAAACCTGCTTATTCTCAAATCTATTCTGCCAATGTAGTAATGGAAATCTTCAGAGAAGCAGGAGTACCAGATGGCGTTATCAACCTAATTTATGTGGATGGTCCAACTGTAGGTAAAAAAGTATTTACGCATCCTGATTTTGCAGGTATTCACTTTACAGGTAGTACTGCAGTATTCCAGACGATTTGGAAAACTATCGGTGAGAATATTGAAACCTACAAATCTTATCCAAGAATTGTTGGGGAGACAGGCGGTAAAGATTTCATCTTAGCACACAAAACTGCAGATGCTAAGCAAGTGGCTACGGCTATCACTAGAGGAGCATTTGAATATCAAGGACAAAAATGTTCTGCTGCCTCAAGAGTTTATGTTGCGAATAATATTTGGGACGATGTTAAAAAGAATCTTCTTGCAGATATCAAAGATATCAAAATGGGAGGACCAGAAGATTTCGATAACTTCTTTAATGCAGTAATTGATAGAAAAGCTTTTGATAAAATTAAAGGTTATATCGACCATGCGAAAGAAAGTAATGTAGCAGAAGTGATCGCTGGTGGTGAGTGTGATGACTCAAAAGGTTATTTCATTCAGCCTACCGTAATTGTAACTAAAGATCCTCAGTATGTTACTATGCAGGAAGAAATATTCGGTCCAGTGGTTACCATTTATGTTTACGAAGCGGAAAACTTTGATGAGACCTTAACATTAGTTGACGAAACATCACCTTATGCATTAACTGGAGCAATCTTCAGTAATGATCGCTACATCATAGAGAAAGCTACAAAAAGATTAAGCCAAGCGGCTGGTAATTTCTATGTAAATGACAAGCCAACAGGTGCAGTGGTAAATCAAAACCCATTTGGAGGAGCTAGAAAATCAGGAACTAACGATAAAGCAGGTTCTAAATTGAACTTATTACGTTGGTGTTCTGCAAGAATGGTGAAAGAAACATTCGTTACTCCATCTGATTACAAATATCCGTTCATGGGAGAATAAGATCTAATTACTCATTAGAGTAACTGAAAGCCTTCGAGTTTATTCTTGAAGGCTTTTTTCATGCACTTACTTTATCCTTATTTATTTCCCCCTATCCTCTTTCTTCACCTTCTTAAATAATTAATATTTTCGAAACTTTTCGATGTAATATTTGTATTATATTCGCATTAATTTTAAAGTAAATCAATTTAAAACCAATCAACTTATGATGAAAAGACTTATAATCGGGTCTTTGTGCTTAATGATGTCAATAGGCGCATTTGCACAAAAAAAAGAGATTGAATTCACTGAATTTGATCTTGACAATGGAATGCACGTGATTTTACATCAGGATAACTCTACCCCAATTGTAGTTGTTTCTGTAATGTACCATGTTGGTTCAAAAAATGAGAATCCTGAACGTACTGGATTTGCGCATTTTTTCGAACATTTATTATTTGAGGGTTCAGAAAATATTGAAAGAGGTAAATTCAATAAATACATCACCAATGCAGGTGGTGTTAACAACGCAAACACTTCAAATGACAGAACTTATTATTACGAAATACTACCTTCAAATCAATTAGAACTTGGGCTTTGGCTTGAATCTGAGCGATTAATGCACGCAAAAATTGAAGATATTGGGGTTGAAACACAAAGAGAAGTAGTGAAAGAGGAAAAAAGACAGCGTGTTGATAACCAGCCTTACGGAAGCGTGTTGGAGGAAGTAATGAAAAGAGCTTACACAAGGCACCCTTATCGTTGGACGCCAATTGGTTCTTTAGAGCATTTAAATACGGCTTCATTAGATGAATTTGTTGAGTTTTATGAAACATTCTACGTCCCGGAAAATGCAACATTATCTATTGCAGGTGATATTGACACTGCAGAAGCAAAAAAAATGATAGAAGATTACTTTGGCACTATACCAAAGGGAGGAAAAGAAATTCCAAGACCTAATATTGTAGAACCAGAGCAGAAAGAAGAGGTGAGAGATACTATCTATGATAACATCCAATTACCGGCCGTAATTCAGGCTTATCATATGCCAGCACAAGGTACTGAAGATTCATATGCTCTTGAAATGTTGAGTACAGTATTATCTGGTGGTCAGTCTGCCAGAATGTATAAATCATTGGTAGATGAACAGCAAAAAGCTTTACAGGTAGCCGCTATCCCTTTTTCGTCAGAAGATCCGGGCCTATATCTATTATTTGGATTACCAACTATCGGGGGTGATTTAAAAGAATTAGAAGCAGCTATGGATGCTGAGATCAAGAAGGTACAGGAAGAATTGATTTCTGATAAAGAATTTGAGAAAATAAGAAATCAGAAAGAAAACGACTTTATCTCAGGAAACAGTAGAATGGCCGGTATAGCTGAAAGCTTAGCAAATTATCATGTTTACTATGGCGATGCTAATTTAATCAATAAGGAAATTGACAGATTCATGAATGTAACTAAGGAAGATATCAAAAGAGTTGCTAATGAATACCTTAATGAAGACAATCGAGTGGTATTGTATTATCTACCAAAATCGCAACAAAACCAATAAGTCGTTTCACTTTATAAATGAATAATGATGATTAAGAAATTATATATAAGCTTAATTTTTACCCTTATTGCAAGTTTTGCAATAGCACAGGTAGACAGAACTACGGCTCCTGAACCAGGGCCGGCAAAGGAAATTAACATTGGCGAACCAACTACTTTCACTCTTAAAAATGGACTAAAGGTATTTGTAGTAGAAAACCATAAGTTACCAAGAGTTGCATTTTCTTTAACCTTCGACAGAGATCCAATCTTAGAAGAAGATAAAGCAGGCTATGTGAGCATGGCGGGTCAAATGTTAATGAAAGGAACTAAAAATAGAAGCAAAGCAGAATTAGATCAAGACATCGATTTTATTGGGGCTAACATCAGCACATTCGCAACAGGAATGTTTGCTACCTCTTTAACTAAGCACCAAGATAAATTAATGGAGTTGATGACTGATATCTTATTTAATCCATCTTTCCCGGAAGAGGAATTAGATAAGTTAAAAAAACAATCATTATCTGGTTTAGCTGCATCAAAAGACGATCCGAATGCTATTGCTTCAAACGTTAGAGGTAAATTAGTATATGGAGACAATCACCCATACGGTGAATTCGAAACTGAAGAAACGATTGAAAATATCAATTTAGAAGGCATCAAAGAATATTATAATACCTACTTCAAGCCAAATATTGGCTACCTAGCGATTGTAGGTGATATTACGCCTAAAGATGCTAAGAAGTTAATCAAGAAAAATTTCGAAAATTGGGAAAAAGCAGAAGTTCCAACAAAAGAATATGAAATGCCTACTCCTCCGGAAGAAACTTTCGTGGCTTTAGTTGATCGTGAAGCTTCCGTACAATCTGTGATCAATGTGACTTATCCAGTTGAGCTTCCAATTGGTAGCGAAGATGTAATTACAGCAAGAGTTTTAAATGAAATTTTAGGAGGTGGTTTCTCTTCAAGACTAAATCAAAACCTTAGAGAAGACAAGGCCTTTACTTATGGTGCTGGCTCTTCATTGAGTGCAGATGAATTAGTCGGAAGCTTTAATGCAAGCGCTAGTGTGCGTAATGAAGTGACTGATAGTGCTGTGAATGAGTTTATGGCTGAATTAGTGAAAATCAATAAAGAAGGTGTAACACAAGAAGAATTAGATGCTGCTAAAGCTTCTATTTCAGGCAGTTTTGCCAGATCTTTAGAAAGCCCACAAACGGTAGCCTCATTCGCGATCAATACTGCGCGATACAATCTTCCAAAAGATTATTATGCGAACTATTTGAAGAATTTAGAAGCGGTAACTTTAGAAGATGTAAAAGCAGCGGCTCAAAAATATATCCTTCCCGAGCAAGCTAATATTTTAGTAGTGGGTAAGGGATCTGAAGTAGCAGAAAAATTAGAGCGTTTTGGTGAAGTGAAATACTTTAACCGTAAAGGCGAAGAGTATGATCCGAATGACAAAAGCGCGATGCCTGCTGACTTAACAGTTGAGAAAGTATTCGAAAAATACTTTGAAGCATTAGGCGGAAAAGAGAATATCGAAGCAGTAAAGTCTATCAAAACAGTTTACTCAGCGAGTGTTCAAGGTCAGAATATAACCATTACGGAAGTAAAAAATAATGCCAACTACAAAAATGAGACTGCTATGGGACCAATGGTATTAAGTAAAGTATTGGTAACTGATGAAGATGTGAAAGTTTTTCAGCAAGGACAGGAAGTTCCAGTACCAGATGCGGCAAAGGATAATATCAAATTTGGCGCTAAAATTTATCCTGAACTTTATTACGATGAAATTGGAGCTACTTTAAAATTGACGAATGTTGAAGAAGTAAATGGCAAACCTGCCTATGGTGTAAGTGTCACTTTACCTTCCGGAATAAGCTCTACTTCTTACTTTGATGCAGAATCAGGATTAAAAGTGAAATCAAGCTCTGCTCAAGGATCTGAAGTCATTAAATCATACAAAGAAGTGGATGGAATCATGGTTCCTGAAAAAAGAGCGATCAGTCAGGGCTTTCAATTAAGTGCTGATTTAGAATCTGCAGTGATCAATTTCGAAATCAAAGAAGATACTTTTAAATAAAGGATTAATAACATTTTAAGAAAAGCCCGAATAAATCATCTTTATTCGGGCTTTTTTTATTGAATCTAAAAAGATTAAAATTGGCGATTAAAGTTAAATAGTTATTTAAATTGTTCTTTATTCCTCTTAACAAAGCCAAGGAAGCTTTCAGGCTTTTTTCCACTTATCTTCAAAACAGAATCACTTATTTCCGGAGTTGTTTGAAATCTTGGGAAATAGTGTAGCATAATCATTACAAATATCAGCATAGTAGGCACTCTCTCCTTCCTTTTTCTAAAAAAGAAAGAGAGCAAGTTGGGGGATATGAATATAATATTTTGACCTGTCACTTGATTGATTTGACTTACCATTTCTCCAAAAGTCAATTTTTCATTATTGGTTAAATCATAAGCTTTATTTTGATGCATTTCTGGATTTTGCAATATTTTAGCTCCTACTTGACCGATATCGTTTACATCTACAAGGGTGAACTTCGCATTACCCGCTGGTAAATACACCTCCGCTTTTTCAATTATATCCTTCCTTAGGGTGGTAGTAAAGTTTTGCATAAAATAAGCTGGCCTCAAGAAAGTATAGTTAATACCTGAGCCCATTATCATTTTTTCAATTTTATGATGAGGAATAATACTGTTTTTGTCTGCACCCTGAACTGATAGAAAAACAATATGTTGAATGTCCACTTGAACTGCTGCTTCTATTAAAGGCTTAAAATATTTTTTCGTATCGGATATTTGAGGTGGTCTCAATAAAAACAAAACGTCCACACCGCTTAAGTAGTCGTTGAATTGATTGACATTTTCAAAGTCAAACTCCTGAAATTCAAGAGAATGAGACTTTTCAAAAGCGGTACTATCCTTTTCTAAATCTCGAATTCCAGCAATTATTTTTGATTCGATTTTGAGTTCCAATAAAGCCGCTATTGTTGCTTTCCCAATATTTCCGGTGGCACCAGTGATTAAAAGTTTCATGATTTTAATTTGATAAATTCTAAAAAATATATTTCTAATGCTTCTATAGCTTCAACATAATTCTGAAGAAGCCATTCAGCTTTTAGCTGTTTTATGATGCTGGGCCCTTCATATTGATCAACATATTACTTAAGCTTAAGGGAAAAATATTGATACAAGGTCCATCAATAGCTTACAAAAGGCATCTGTTTATTATACTTTGCAAAATTTTCATCCTTGCAAAGCTGGAGAATATAATCGGCTAAATCTTCTCTTCCTATTTTGGTACTTGCATTAACACCGACCCAGCCCACTCGATAATCATCTTTTTTGGGCTCATCTGTCAACCTTGGCCCCCTTACAATAATCCAATCCGTAGCACTATTTTTCAACAATTCAGCATGCTCCACAGCATCATTAAGTATTTTAGGAACCGCCAACTTCATGATGAAACGAATCATCTTGTCCATGAATTTTGGTTGGTCTTTATCAGGAAAAGGTAGCCCACCACCTGATAGAGAAATAATTTGGTTAACTCCTGCTGTTCGCATAGCTTTTATGATATTTTGGGTACCTTTTGTTTGTAATCCTTCTGGTGATCCTTTTACATGACCGAACAAACTTATTACCATGTCTGTACCACTCACTGTTTTAGTTACATCTTCTGGATTTAAAACATCTCCTTGAATGATTTCTATTATTGACTTTTTAGTTTTGATTTTTTCAGGATTTCGAACCAATGCTTTAATCGAATAGCCTGCGTCAAGTGCTTGTTCTACAAATTTCTCTCCTGTTTTTCCACTCGCTCCGAATACAGCTAATTTCTTCATATCTTTAATTACTCCTTAGTTATTTGCTATTATACCCAATAATTAGGTACTTGTTCAGTAATTATATACACACCTTTTTGTAAGTATGGAAAAAGACATTGCTAAAGTAAGTCCGAGATGTCCTATTAGAACCACGCTTGAATTAGTAGGCGGAAAATGGAAGCTTCTAATTATCATTCAACTAGCGCATGAACCGAAACGTTTATCAAAATTAAAACGGGATATTCCTGACATCAGCGAAAAAATGTTGATACAAGAATTAAAGAATTTAGTAGATAGTGAATTAGTATTCAGAAAAAATTATGGAGAGGTACCCCCTAGAGTAGAATATGAATTAACCAAAAAAGGAAAACTAGCTTTGCCGCTAATAGAACACATGAAAGATTTTGCAGAACAGTATACAGCTCTATAACAATCAAAAAACTATTCTTTTCATGTTTATTGATTAAGACTCTCCTCCAATAAAATCATCCAATTCTGTCCTAATTCAACATATGGGAGTTGAAATTATATGCTTCCATATCAACACAGACAATTCCACTTCTTCCTACATTTATGTATTATTACATCTATAATGTGAAAGATATAGAAAAGCTGATCTGCAATTAGGGGATAATTTACTACATTTTTTTACTTCATCGCATAATTTTCTCTAATGAATAATCGCAAGAGAACGCTAAAAGAGCAGCAAAATTTCTATTTGATTAAAACAGTGAACAAGAGAGCTCAGCATTTAGAGTTAGCCCTAAAAAATTACCACTAATTCAATTTTGACCTCTTACTTAAAAAATTGCAAGATAGCTTCAGAAAGCAAGTCTGCATTTACTCTTTCAATAGGATGCTTCGTTTTGGGGAACACCTGCATTTGACCATTCTGAAGTGCTTTGTAAAATGCATTCGTTTCCTCCAAACTCACCATATGGTCTTGATCGCCTAAGCCCAATCTTATCGGAAGTTCTAACTTATTCACATTGGTGGTATTTAGTAAAGGATGACTTCCTAAATCCAACATCATTTCAGCTGTTTGAGTACATAGGGCTGACCAATTTTCAGCATGTTGAGATTTCAAATGCTCGGCAAACTGAGGTACTTTCTCCTGAATTTTCTCTGGATCTAACATCTTCACTTCCTGCTTAGCTTGTTCTGCTTTCCAGTCGAGCTTAGTACCCAAAGTCATGATTCTATTAAACAAATCCGGCTTTTGCAAGGCAAGTGCTAATGCGACATATCCACCCATACTGAACCCAAAAACAGCTGCATTTGAAATATTATCTTTCGTTAAAATAGATTCCAAATCATCCACTAAATCTTGCATTTTAAAGCCAGCGCCACCCTCGGCCCTACTTCCGTGCCATTTAAAATCAGGGGTAATGAGTTTGAAATCCTTTTCCAGTTTCGGAATTAAAAATTCGAAAGATTTTGAGCTTCCTAAAGCTCCGTGTAATAGAATAAGGGTTGGTTTATTTGCCATAAAACTGTTTCCTTTTTTATTAATTTATCATTTAATTTTCTTCTGATAAAAAAACTAAAACCTGTCAGGTTTTATCTGCTCTTTATTCCGAAAATGACTACTATTCTACTCTTTTTATTCTGTGAAACCTGACAGGTTTAGAAAATTTTGCTGAACTGCTTTAAAATGAAAACCGTCAGATTAATTCGGCTCAAATAGTTCAAGCGTCCGCTTGGACTTTTCATCTTAAATTATCAGCTTTCAATTGACTACCAAAACCTGTCAGGTTTATATCTGCTCTTTATTCTGAAAATGACTACTATTCCACTCTGTCAATTCCTCGAAATCTGATGGGTTTACTTAATCGCAGTATCTGATATTCTAAACTAGTTCAAGCGTCCGCTTGGACTTAATAACTTAATATAACTGTTTATAAATTACAAATAACCTGCTAGCCAATAAGCGGTATAGCCCATCCATTCTTTAAACAAGGTGTGCCATTTGAATAGAGCATCATCTGAAGGAAGAAACATGGACGGACTAATGAGCTGGTCGTTTGTATAATAAACTGTTGGGTATTCTGTCAATTGAAAGCCTTGCTTTCTAAAGCAGCCTGCCGCCCTGGGCATATGAGAAGCACTGGTAATCAGTAATAAGGGTCTGCTTTTATCAATGAAGTCAGAAGCTAAACGAGCGCTTTCCACTGTATTTCTAGATTGATCTTCAATTTTTACCCGAGCCACAGGAAAATTGATAGATTTCAAATAACCGAGCAGCACTGCAGACTCTTGTAAGTCCTTTCTTAATGCGGTAGCACCTCCTCCTGAAATGTATAGCGTATCGATTATTCCTTGCTCAAAAAGCATGATAGATTGTAAAAGTCGATCCGCGTTCTGATTGAAATAAACTCTATCTTTTGGCTCTTTGAGGGTATTGGTCATCCCTGTGAGTAAAACTCCATAGGTATAATGCCTGGATTTAATCTGTTGCAAGTCGGCAGGCGGAGACTGATATGCCTTTAGAAAACTATTGGCTAAAAAATCATTGGTAAAAATGACAAATAAGCTAAAGCCCAAAATGGCTAAATATTTTCGGAATTTCCATCTGCGGAAAATGAAAAAAGCTAGCCAAACAAGGCCAATCAAAGTGGCTGGCATTAATAAATAACTTATGGTTTTGGAGAGGATGAAGAACATATTATTTAAAGATTCAACTTTTCCAAAGTTTGGAACTTTGGAAAAGTTATTCCCACTTTATTGATAAATCCTTTTATACTGATCTTGCTTTACAGTACAGTTGATCCATCCTTCATCTAAATCTGCACCAATGGCTTTATAAAATTCAATAGAAGGCTCATTCCAATCCAGCACTTGCCAGGTTGTTAACCTACAATTTAGCTTATCCGCTTCTTCAAGTATAGCATTTAACAATTTTCGACCATAGCCATTTCCTCTTTCTGACTCGGTTACAATTAAATCTTCCAAATACATCACCTTTCCGTTCCAGGTAGAATAGCGGAAATAATATAAGGCTATGCCTACAATTCCATTTTCCGTTTCTGCCACAAATAAACCATAGGCAGGATTATCACCAAAACCATCTTTAATGAGTTCTTCCACATCCACCACTACAGCATCTGGCTCACGTTCGTAAACCGCTAATTCCTGGATTAACTCTAAAGTTCTTGGTATATCTTTTTCGCTTGCTTTTCTTATCGTTACACTCATAAAAATAAATTTAATCGCTTAGAGGATAAGGCGCAAAGAAATGATGGAAATAAATTGGCAAGATGCCATTTGGTGAAAGCTTTAAGCTGTCTCCATCGCTTTCTTTGATTTTCTGTATAAGAAATTCTGGAAGATATTTCTTTTTGCAAAGCGGTAGGGTTTATCAGCATTACAAAGCTTTTGATAGACATTCTTATTCACACCAAAATATTCGTAAGTCGTTCCGTCTAAAAAGCTAACCTCTAACAATAATCCCTTATGTCTGAAATCCAAAATATTCGATTCGGTAGTAGTTTTGGTATACTCTTCCAAATTGGCCTTATGGGTTTCAGGTGCAATACTGATTAAGAAATGATAGCCATCAATGATCTGCTGACTTTTGATTTCAGCTTCTTCTGCTTTAGGATCGCCAGCCTGAAATTTATCGGGATGCCATTCTTTTACTAGATTTCTATAGGTGGTTTTTAATTGCTTTAAGTCAATAGGACCTTCCACATTAAATAATTTTTTGTATTCTTTAATACGCTTCATAAGGGTGCTTTCTAATTAGAGCGCAAAGGTAGTTAGGACATGCTTAAAAACGCATTTTCCAATAAAAATTTGTTTGTGGGAAAAATATATCAAAAACTATTACGCTTTTGATAACATGAGCAAGGATTTTCTCTAGATCTCTCCACTTTTCCTTGCACTTCAAAAAATTTGAAATTCAATTTTTTGAGCTAGCCTCAGGCACGCCACCTACTGCCCGGTCGAAGATTAAGGTATAGGCATACCCCTGCACTTCGACCGATTGTATCTGACGTACCTGAGACTTTTTCAGCAAGCCCTAATTAAATAAAGTTCGTAAAATGCTGTTGATGAAAAATATAGCATTGAAATTAAAGTAGATTTTGCAGAACTGTAGTCCGAAAAACAACTAAAATTGCTAGCAAACAAGACCTGTCAGGTTTTGAAAACCTGACAGGTCTCAGCAGTAAAGCACTTAGCCGTAGTTAAAACTCATTCGCAATTTCTATCATCTTCAGATAATCTTGTACGAGCTCTTTATTTAGTTTTTTCGGGTCAATTTTACTTAATAATAATTTCAATTGTTGAACCGCTGCCAGTCGATCATCCAATTCGTCATCATCTATGCAATTGATTAAATCAATGCATGCATCATATTTAATGGCACTACTTTCAGCTAAGAGCTCTACTCCTGCTATTAATGATTGTAAGCTTACTTTCTGGCCATGGCTGTCACGCAGGAAATTGGATAAATCCAGAATTAAATTCTCCAGTGAATTCGTTTTAAAACTCGCCAGATTTTCATTGATAATGGTAGCCGCTTTTTCCTTGGCGAAGGAAGTATCTACACCCGGTGGTTTATCAAAATAGCCTACTAATAAGCCCATCACCATATGGAAATGATTCAAGCTCACCTGCTCCTTTTGATCAAACTTCTTTTTCTCCTCCTCCGACAGGAAGTAGGGCAAACTAAAATCAGCATTCGCATTTAGTCTTTTCCCTACTGCAGAATCTTTTTCAAAATGCTTCCAGATCACGGCATACTTTTCTGAACTCATGGGCTTCTTTTTTGGTGAATTGAGATTACAAATCTGCAAGCTTTAGGTAGGATTAGCAAGAGAGGAACTAGCTATTTATTAAGTTCAGATTTTATTAAACTGAAATTAGTATAAAAAAACCTGTCAGGTTTATGTGCTCCATTAATTGTTGGACTTGTTATGTTACTTCACTGAAATTTCAGGAAACCTGACAGGTTTAGAATATCTGTAATCTCAGGCCTACTTCCTTGATCTCAACACCTTTCCTATTGCTTCTCCAATTGGCTTAAATTCATCAGGTGTAAATTCATCAGTTTTGGCATTGTTGCACCAGTAGCAAGCCATAACTAAATTATCATAAAAGTATTCCTGATTAGGTTCTTTACGATCTATTTCTAAATTCCAGCCACGCTCATTCTTTTTATAAATTTTACCAGCTTCAATAAGCTCCTGTATCTTTTCTATGCTGGTATTACAATAGTAGCATTCTGTCTCTTTTATCAACTTTTCATATTGATTTTTAGATAAAATCCTTGAAAAGACCTCAATAAAATACCCCACTCGCCATTCTTCTAATCTTGGCTTTAGTTTGTTTTCCGAGTCTTTGATAAATTTATAAATCTTATCTATTTCAACTCCGTCTACTGAATCATTTCTCTCCTTGTGATAATACTCAGCAGTGTATTTATAAATTAACTCTTCTTTGTCTCTTAAATCGAAATCCATAAACTCCTGAAGTGAGGGTTTGAATTCAGCATTTTTATGCTTTAATACTTTTTCGAATAAGTAAAACCTTAAGCGAGTGTTAAAGCTGTCAGTGGATTTGGATTGATAAGACATTCTTATGTTGAAATCTTATTGATAAATAAAAACATGAAAAGATTTTCATCCAAAAAAGGACTAATTATAAAAAAGATATTCCACTTTTCTAGTTGTGAAATAAGGTCTGACTTTAATCAGGAGGAAATATCCCAATAGAAAAAAGAATATCGATATTAAAACAAGAGATATACTCGGAATAAAATCAAGAGAAAGGAATTTAGTTGCGTAAATAGCAATAATAGGACTGCAAATTAAAAATGTTAGAGAATACCCAATAAATCTCTCTTCCCATTTTTTCCACTTCGGACAGAAATAAAATTTCCCATTTAAATATGTTATTGTTCCACTCAAGTATAAAATCCGAAGCTTTTTTCTAGTAATGAGTGGATTAGCTTCCCTTAATTTTATCAACCAGGGCAAGTCTTTTTTCTTAGCTTCTGGGAACATTAATTGAGATGACTTTTTGTATTCTGACTCTATTCGTTCTAATCTATTTATGAACCTTGATAGTTTTATTTTTCCTTTATCATATTTTGATTCTTTAGCTCTCAACTTGTAAACGTTTAAAACTAAGTTAGCAATACTTATTAAAACTGATATAATTTTTATTAACATAGCTCCTATTTCTTTTTTATTAAAACAACTCTATATTCTCTTTATACTCATTAAACTGGCTAAAGTGAATCACTTTTTCATGTTGTAGCCTTCCAATAATAATCCCCGGATGCATTTCAATTTCATTGGCAAATCTTTCTAAATCTTCTGTAGATTGTACCTCCTCCATCATTCTAGAATAGTTCGCTCTAGGGATTAATTGGTCTGCAGCAAACTGA
This sequence comes from Marivirga arenosa, assembly GCF_030503875.2. Taxonomy (NCBI): domain Bacteria; kingdom Pseudomonadati; phylum Bacteroidota; class Cytophagia; order Cytophagales; family Marivirgaceae; genus Marivirga; species Marivirga arenosa. Next base: position 3,600,370 of record NZ_CP129968.2, read on the forward strand.
TCTGCTTCTGCTTCCTTTTCCAAATCTGTATTGTCTGTATCTAAACCATCTAGGAATATCTCTTTCTTACCATGCAATAAAATGTGGCCAGCTTCATGGAAGAAAGTAAACCAAAATCTGTCATTTGTTTTATAGCGATCGGATAATTGAATTAAAGGATTATCTCCCTCCCATTTAGTGGCTCCGCTAATTGCGGCTTTTGGAAGTTTTGGTGTATACACCAAATGGACACCAGATTCTCTACACAATTTAATTAATTGTTGTGCGAAATCACTAGGCTGTTGAAACGCTAAGTTTCTAGCTTCTTTCAGTGCAGCTCTAAATTTACTTTTGTTGAATTCAGTCAGTTTTTCTTTTTGGGCTTCAAGTTGTCCTTTGCGTAACCAAACCGATAAAGCTTGAGGAGAAGAAGTATGTGCTAAAGATGCTCTGAATGCCACCGCCACTTCTTTTTCCTGCACATAAATATGATTCCATCTTTCGGGACTGTTAACCCCAAAATACTTTAATAATTCATCGCATAATATTGATTTGTCTTGAGTATCTGACAACCAGCCAAATTTCTTCATTTCTTTGACAGGAAATGATTTTAACCAATCTTTACATTGCTCCAAAAATTCTTCAGCCTCTATATCGGCTAATTGTTCTCGATATTCCCTTTCTCTATTAAGCCAAAATGATTTAGGAATTCCTAAAACTCGCTCGAGACCTATTGCAGTAGTCATGGTTAAAGGTTCATTACCCTTAATTAAAGAGTTGATTTTCTCTTTAGGTCTATCCATTCTTTCTGCCAATTCTTTTTGGCTCATCCCAATGCCATCTATAGTTTCTTGAATATCGTCTCCAGGAGGTGTGAGTTGTTCTCTGCGTAATTTCAATACATCATTCATCATTGAAATAGTTAAGTGCTTAATGGTAATCTGTTATCTCTTGAACTTCTATGATGGTAACTGACTCCCAATCCAGTCCACCACTTTTATTTTCTGGGATCGGATCATGATCAGGTTTAAATATCAGTCGATAATTACCTGATACATCCACAGCCAAACAGCCTTTATAATTTTCCTTTAGCTCATGACAGCCACCCGGTAGTGTTTTCATCACCGCCAGATTATCGGCAGCCTTCAACATTTTCAATCGCTGATTAATCTTTCTAGCCAGCTGACCATAATGTTTATTGAGCTGCTTGGGGTCAGTCAATTGCTTTTGTAATTTTTTGGTTTTGTAGTTTATTAACAATGCAAATGTAATAAAAGTTAACGAAAAAAGGTAATTATTTTTAATATTTAGTTTTACTGTTCTTTTAATTCAAATAAAACTTATAATTCTACTTAATCAAACTCATTAGATAATCTAAGTCAGTATCTGGAACCACCAATGCGTCAAAATGCCCCAAATCCTAATGGCAAATATTGAAAACATCTGCAAAGAGTTGTTTATGGTCATCCAACTTCTTACACTTTTTCAAATAGTAAATTTAACTTCGTGACCTCTTAGGTGAAGCAAATTTAATTAACGGACCTGAGTAAGTAGGAACCACCTCAGGTTTCCCTAATGACCAATTATTTTCTTGCCGAAATACTTGCTGATGATATCTGACTTGTTCTGAGTCAGTATAAATAATAGAAATGTTATCATCTTCTGATAATGAATCAATTTGAAAACTTATTGGACCAAGCACCGCATCTTCTTCTAGAAGTCTACTATTAGTCACTCCATTAACCGAATATGCTCTACTGTTCGAGACATTAATATCTTTAAAAGAAATAGGTCCAATCATCACTTTTAAGGAAAACAAGTACCCTCTCACAGATTTTTCAAAATCTATTATTTTAAATTGAGGCAATATTTTATCAGCATGAATAATTTTATTAAGCCTTACCATCTCATTATGTGCTTTAGCGCTAGATTCAAGTTGCTTGCGGTTTTCACGTAATTCCTCACGTTGTAAACGTAATTCTTGTGTTTGTAATAAAGAAGTGTAGATCAAAAGAGAAAAGGCTAATGCTGAAAAGAGCGCATTTACCATTCCAAAACTGTCACCAACTTGGCCAGGTTCTTGAGCAAAATACAAAACAATAAACGTTGTCGCCCAAATTGTAAATACTGCTATTATTGATATTACTAAAATTCTACCAATTCTTAATTGTCCGTTTTCGCCTTTTATAAAACTCATATTAAAATCCTTATTCCAACCACTCAAATAATTTAACCAGTTCATTTTCTATTTCCTTTTTGCTATTACCTCTGTTTTCCAACTCTCTAGCAAATTTATCTTTTGGACTTACCCCAAACTGAGTTAAATTAAATGGTAGGTTTTTAATAATTCGCCAATTGAGAAAATAACTTATCAGTGACCCGTCTTTATTTCTACTTTTAATTTTGTCGTCACCCCACCAAACATTCCCAGCTTTAAAGAAACTATTAAAATAAATCATAGCTTGTTCATGATTAGAAAGCTGAGCCCTCAAGGTTTTAATGTATTCATACTTAATTTTCTGATCTTCTTCTAAATCATCAGAAAAAGGAGGCGCTAATACAACGAATTTTATGGTTTGATAAAGATGTCTAAAATAATGGCCTAGTTTCGATGCATGCCCCATCATGGGATTATATTTCGCATCCCATATTTCAATCTGGGTTCCCTTATTTGGAATTCTGGCGCTTATATGACCTGCTTCTTTTTTTTCAGTATGCACTTTATTATTACAGTATTCTATTACTTCCTCAAAAAATTTATCATCCTTGCTTTCGTATATCAAACTACCTTCTTCTAAATCCCCTACTCCAAAAAAGAAAATTGTATAAGCAATTTTCATGTAGTAATCTTCATTATCGTTAACTGCTTTGCCTTTCTCTTCCCAATTTTCTCTAATAGCATTGACAATAAAATAGATAAATCTAAATTCTACATACATCTTAATAAAAGCCTTCCTACCTTTATAGTTATTTCGAATCTCTACTTCATTTATGTTCTCTTTATGTAATCTTAACATTTCATAGAACTTATTTTCAAATCGCTCACGTTGAAATTGCTTCGTGATTTTTTGATTGGCATCATATTGAGCAATAAAAGCTAAAAAGGTAGTTATTACCGCTAATCCACCCATTAATGGTGCGAAAATGCCATTGATAGTATCTCCAAGACTACCAGAAGTTGAAAAAGCATCTTTGGTACTTGTAATAGTCTCTTCAGAAAGACCATGAATAGAAATTATCGATACTATATAGACAACACATAAGAAGATTAATATAGGACCTGCAACCCTTAATGCAATTTTGATTAAATATTGTGTTGTAAAATCCTTGTTCATATTTTCAAAATTTAGATTAAGCCCTCATCCCTTCCACAAACACCTGCACAAATTCTTTCATTTTGGTGATGATTCGCTCGCCTATGGTTCGGGCTTGTAAAACACTAGGTCGATCGTCAAGGCATTCAAAAACTTCATCTCTCAAGGGTTCCTGCTCACTATAGATGTAGGCATCGATCAAGGCTTTGAATTGCTGTTGGTCTAAATTCTCTTCATCACATAATTCCTTTAGAGCCATTATTCGCTCATTTTCCCAAAAGCTCTCAAATTCATCTGCAATTTTATCTGTGTCTTCTATCTTAGGAAGATGCTCATCTATGAATTTCTCTATCAATTCTCGCTTAGAACGTAGCTCGATCTCCCCTCCCATTAAATCCATGATATGCTTTTTCTGAGCGGCTCTTTCACTTTCCTTCGACTCCTTATATTTTGCCAATAGCTTGAGGATGTAACTCACATTGATTTCATCTCTATGGATAAGCTCCAATTCGAAATCGACATCATTTAAAATGGATACCTTTTCTTTGGTATGCTCATTTTTGACTTTATCTCTTAGATCTAGGTATTTACTGGTATAATCAAGAAACTCCTGCTCTGTCAGCGGCATATCTTCCCAGTCAAAGTCAGTATATGAGCCTAGCACATTCTTTATCCGCATTAAGGAACGGAAAGCCTGCACAAAGGCCAATTCATCTTCTTCGGTCAATAAATCATCTACACTTTCCACGCTTGGCGTAACTGCTTTCAATTCCTCAAAAGCATTATAAAATTGATTGACTACCTTCTCATAATCAGGCATTAATATCTCTTCCTTGGCCTCTTTATTGGAGAATAAAGTAATTGCCTCATCGGTGGACTTCTTTAGATTTCTGAAGGATAAAATATTTCCCTGCGACTTGGTGTCATTAATGATGCGATTGGTACGCGAGAAAGCTTGAATCAATCCATGATATTTCAGATTCTTGTCAACATATAAGCTATTGACCATCTTGGCATCAAAACCTGTCAAAAACATGTTTACCACTAAAAGAATATCCAGACGATCTTTATCTTGAAAACTTTCCTTTTCTCTTTCCTTCAGCCGCTTAGATAGGTCTTCATAATAATTCTGAAATTGTTGACTGTCTTTGGTAGTAAAGCCCGTCTGATAGAGTGCATTGTAATCTTTGATGAAAGACTCCAGCTTATCTCTTGTGTGGCTATTTTGATACTGTGCCTGTGGCTCCGCTGCCATGGGTAGATCATCACCCGGCAACATTCCTGAGGCATCATCATCTTCCTCATTAGCAGCATAAGAAAATATAGTAGCCACTCTTAAATCGTGCTTACCCTCTTCCCGTTTCTTACGGAATAGCTCGTAATATTTTATCAAATTGGGAATACTACTCACCGCCATGATAGAGGAGAACATGCGGTTGTGGGTTTTGACATCATGATAATCAATAAGATAATCCACAATCTTTTCCAGTCTCACTTCAGAATCAATGACCTCTTTACGATCAATATCTTCTACTTCAATATCCAAAAGCGTTCTTCCCTTCTGCTTATATTTGCCTACATATTCAATTCCGAATTTGAGGACATTCTGATCGCGAATAGCATCTGTAATCACATACTTATGCAAACATTCATCAAATAAATCTTTGGTGGTCCTCTTGCCTAATTCATTTTTAGCAGCATTATCAGCAAAAATTGGAGTACCCGTAAATCCGAAGAGCTGACTATTGGGAAAAAATTCTACAATCCGCTGGTGCGTCTCTCCGAACTGAGAGCGATGACACTCATCAAAAATAAAAACTACCTTTTTATCTCTTAAACTGCTCAATTGCTTTTCATAATGCTTTTTACCTATGGCATTATTTAGTTTTTGCAAAGTAGTTAATACCAGCTTGGATTGCTCATTAAATTGCCTCACCAATGAAGCCGTATTCTTGGTGACGTCCACACTATCCTTCTTGAAGCTATTAAACTCCTTCATGGTTTGGTAATCCAGGTCTTTACGGTCCACCACAAAGACTACCTTTTCCACAGAAGGAATATCCATAATGATTTGGCTAGCCTTAAAGGAAGTCAAGGTTTTGCCTGAACCTGTAGTATGCCAAATATAGCCATTGCTATTGGTATCTTTTACCCTTTTTATTAGGGCTTCCACCGCATAATACTGATATGGTCGCAAGGCCATCATGATCTTATTCGACTCGCTCATCACTATGTAGTGCCCAATCATTTTTGCCAAATGAGAAGGCGCTAAAAAGCTATCGGTAAATTTGTCTAATGGCTTAATGTTACGGTTCTGTTCATCCGCCCAAAAGAAAGTTTGCTTAAAAGATTGCAGTCGGTTGTTAGCCAGGTACTTAGTATTAACTCCATTACTGATAACAAAAAGCTGCACATATTGAAAGAGCCCATGATTACTCCAAAAAGAATGGCGCTGGTAGCGATTAATTTGGTTGAAGGCTTCCTTCATTTCCAAACCTCTCCGCTTGAGCTCAATCTGTACCAAAGGTAGACCGTTAATGAGTAGCGTCACATCATAGCGGTTTTTATAACTTCCTTCTTGAGTGATTTGGTGGGTAACTTGAAATAAGTTGCGATCGAGTTGCTCGGAATCAAAGAATTGAATGTAAACAGCTTCTCCATCCTCGCGCTTGAAAGCAAAACGATCTCTTAGGGTTTTCGCTTTTTCAAAAACGTTTCCTTTTCCTAAATGATTGAGAATCTGGTCAAATTCTTGGCTAGAGAGTTTAACATCATTAAAAGCTTCCAGCTGCGCTTTTAGGTTTTGCGTAAGCGCTTGCCCATCCGTAATGGCAACTTTCTTATAACCCAGTGAGTTTAATTGATCAATTAATTCTTGCTCAAGTTGGGCTTCGGATTGTGGACTCATTTCCATAGATCCTCCTTCTCCCAGTTTTCCTTCATTCCTAATGCATTTGGGTCAACACTAGGATATTTTTCAAATAGATTCAAGAGTCTTTTTGTAAAAGTATTTTCTGGAGCTATTATATTTACCATATACTTCATAATACACAAATGAATATATAATCTTTGAAATTCATGTTGCTTTGGCACATCTGCAATCCAAGCTTTGGGTGGTTTCGATAAAAGCTTCACAGTACCAGGAAGATTCTTATTCCATAAACGAGCGTGGTGCGCACAAATATTTCGAATTTGAGCTATGGACTGAAGCCAACTTGGTAAATAGGTATGATTGACCGCTCCGAAATCCTCAGCTATTACATCTTTTGACTTTATCGTATTTTTAAGATTTCCGTATAATTTCGATAAGCCTCCAAAGCTTGTTAACTCTAATGTCTTCCAGGCTGGCGGAAATCTGCAATCATTTTTATATTTTTTCTTATGCTCTTTCATGAAGGTTTCTTTCGACCTTTCCACCTCTTCCTGAAGACTGTAGAGTGTTTTAATTAATGCTTGACTGTCATTAAACAAACTAACATTTTCGAACCACCATGGATCATATTCATGTGATAAGTGATATATTAATTTAGTTCGAAGTGAAATCTCGATTTTTTCTATTACATCAAATACCAAGAGTTTTAACTCTCTATCGAAATTGTATAGATGAATAACATCAGAGAATAGACTACCCTCTTTAAATATGTGTTTCTCTTTATCAGATTGCATTGGCCACCAATAGCCTGCAAGCCTGTAGTAGCTGACATGGGTCAAGTAATGATTAGCTAGATCCTTCTCATCTATTGTAAGTCCTCGCTCTTTCAGGAGTTCAATTTGATCATCGATCGAGTGGGGAGACTTTTTATATTGCATTAAGGATTAAAATAATTGCCTGAAATGCTAATATAATCTTTATTATAAGAAATTGAACGGTAAGAAGAAGGAAATTTATACAGATTAATAGGATGGGCTATAAAAACAAAAGACTCGCCCTGGGACGCTGTTCTACGGGTAGCGTGGCGAGTACTGTTAATACAAAAGTAGTGTATATTATTTGTATATAAAAATATACATTAAATATTTTACAGAAAGCTCCTTATTGAGTCTATTTTTTAACCTTAATCATTATTATCTATTGCTCTCCCAAACCTTCCTTTACCAAAAAGAAAGACATTTTTTAATTGTAATATATAATCCTTCTTTGCTTGCTCTAAAACAAAATCTATATTTTGATCTGTTGCTTTTGGAGCCCAGGGTTTATTCTCCTCTATTTTTTGATAGTCTTGTTTAATTCCGTCAAAAAATCCCCTTTTTAATTCAGGATTTGAATTAATATCCTCATCCCATTTTATAAGAGCTTCATCAAATATCATTTCAACATCCTTATAATAAAACTTGGATTCAAAGTTTTCTCGTGCCTTATATGCCAAAATGAAATCACGTAGTTTAATAAGTTGATCAAAAAAAGGATCAAAATATTCTCCAATTTCTGAAGGACTTATTTTTTTACTTGTGGATAAAAAAGCGCAAAAGGGTGCTTTTTTTGCAGTGTCAATCGTTTTATAAAGAAATCTGCCATAGCAATTGGCCATACTAATATAGAGCTTATTGTCTGCTTCATAGTTTATAGTATAAAGAGGTTCCTGCAACTCAGACCAAGAAACCATATCTCCATTAGCTAAATGAATACCATCCTCAGAACCATGAGACTCAATATGAATCAACAGACCTAAATTCATGTTTGGAATTGTAGATTTCAAGTGATCAAGAAGATTGAGGAGTTCGTCTTTAGATGATAGTTTGATATGATAAGTAATAAGTTTTAAATCTCTTTGAGAGAATTCTGCATATCTCTTGATTATATCATTATACAACTCAGCCCCAGTTTGTCTCTCATCTTTTGGCAAACTCTCAATAACATATATAGTATTTACCGAGGCACTTATCATTCTAAATAAACATCTTTTGCAATAAACCCTTTTTAAACTCCTGAGCCTTTTCAATTTGCTGCCCCACCTTTTCCACCTTCTCATCCAAGGCCGATAAGAAATTGGCTATTTTTTGTTGTTCTAATAATGATGGGAATCTCAGATTGAAATTTATAAAATCAAGATAATGAACTCTTTTCTTTTCTTCCAAACTTCCAGTAGCCATCTTATTGTAGTATTGAATCATATTATAGGAAGTCAAATAAGTCTCAAAATAAAGGTTATTGGCAAACTCATTACAATAAAAGATATTGTAATATTTTGACACAGAAACTACTTTATTTTCTTTATGTCTTGCCAATGCTCCATATCTTAAATTCATAGGATTAAATGCGAAATCGTTTTGCCTCATTACTTTATAGGCCTTCCTGTTGTCTTTTACTAAAAAGCTTCTTTCATATCTATCTGTCTTAGGCACTATTCCATTTTCAATTGTCAGGCTATAAAGCGGGAGTTCCTTATCAGGATATTCCGATCTTTCCTGTAAAAAATGGCCCAACTTCTTCTCTTCCCAATCAGGAAAGTCACTGCCATCTTCCTGTTTAAAGCGGATTTCCTGAGCAAAAAGATTTTGCATCATGCCCTTTTTGTATTGCTCCAACAATTCCTTTTTGCGCTGCAGCTGCTGTATTTTTTGATCTACCGCACTTAAGAAATCGGCTATCTTTTGCTGTTCGGGGAAGGAGGGAAAATAAAACTTTAAATTTTTAACAATCTTTGCTGAAAGATTACCTTGGCCACCTTGTAGATATCTAGCAACAATCTTGTTCTCATTATAGCTTAATAAAAGTGCAACGAAATATATATTTAATTCCTCTGTCCTTATGCACAATATGGCTTGATTAATTGCCCCTTTAATTTCGGAAATTGCTACATCACCACTATTCGCTCCGTACAAAGCATATAATAAATCACCCTTCTCTACTAATTTAGCCGAAGAATGTTGCAAGGCTTCTTTAGTTATAAATGATTCTACTTCTTTATGATGAATATTGCCTGAGCCGATAAATGGTATATTACCATCGTAGTAGTTTTTATTGCTGCTAGTGGGCGTTCCTCCTGAAAAAAAAGTGCAAGATTCATTTAATCTCTTTTTTACCCATCTTTCGTTAAACTCCTTAAACCTTAATTCAGGCACTTTCTTTTCTGCTTCACTCATGATTAAAAAGGGCTTTCAATTCCTAACTCCTTGCAATAGTCCGCTATGCTTTGGTCGGTGCTTTGCATATCCTTTTCCAAATTTTTTAGTTCTTTAGCAATAGCTTGTATGTCCACCGGCTCTTCTTCTTCAAAGGTATCTACATAGCGGGGTATGTTCAAGTTATAGTCGTTCTCGGCTATTTCTTCCAAGCTAGCTACATAGCTGTATTTGTCTTCTACTTTTCTTTCTCGGTAAGTACTGATTAGCTTATCCAGATCTTCTTCCCTTAGATAATTCTGTGTTTTCACCTTTTCAAAATGCTGGCTGGCATCAATAAAAAGCACATCATTTGTATGCTCTCTCTTTTTCTTTAACACCAATATCGATGTAGGAATACTGGTGCCGTAGAATATATTGGCAGGCAGTCCTATCACTGCATCAAGGTAATTCATTTCCTTTATCAGATATTCTCTGATATGTCCTTCCGCTGCTCCTCTAAATAAAACGCCATGTGGTAGCACGCAAGCCATGGTTCCGTCTTCTGAAAGCTGGTGCACCATATGCTGTACAAAGGCAAAATCGGCTTTACTACTGGGTGCCAGCTTCCCATAAGAAGAGAAGCGATCGTCATTGATCACAGCATCCGGGTTCCATTTAGCTGAAAAAGGAGGATTTGCCACAATGGCTTCGAAGCGTTCGTCTTCATGCTGTGGCTGCTCTAAGGTATTTTCATTTTTAATATCGAACCTACGGTAATGCACATCATGCATGATCATATTCATGCGGCACAAGTTGTAGGTGGTAGGATTCATTTCCTGTCCGTAAAACTTCCCTACTTCTGTTACTTCTTTAGAAACCCTTAACAATAGAGAGCCTGAACCACAGGTGGGGTCGTATACACTTTTCAATTTCTCTTTGCCTGTGGTCACAATGGCCGCTAAGAGCTTACTCACTTGTTGAGGGGTATAAAACTCTCCAGCCTTCTTCCCTGCCCCACTGGCAAATTGTCCAATAAGGTATTCATAGGCATCACCCAATACGTCTGAATCACTGTCCTCCAATTTAAAATCGATCTGATCTAAGCGATTCATCACTTTTACGATCAGCTCGTTTTTTGCATTAGGCGTTTTACCCAGCTTACTACTGGTCAGGTCAAGGTCTTCAAAGAGGTTATCAAAGTCTTCCTCACTATCAGTACCCATTGTACTCTGTGCAATGTTATTGAGCACCTTATCCAGATCATCCAAAATGAACTTGGTCTTGCCTTCTGCATTCCCTCTTTCCGCAAGCTTATGAAATAACTCTGAAGGCTTAAGGAAATATCCCAAAGCTTCTAAAGATTCTGCTTTGATGGCTTCCAGGTATTGCTGTCCTAAATCGGTTTCTTCATCGATATCATCATAGGTAAGCTTATCTGGCGCTAGAATTTTGTTAGCGTAAAGCTCCATTTTACGACTTAGGTATTTATAAAAAATGAAGCCTAAGATGTAATCCCGGAAATCATCGGCATCCATTTTCCCTCTCAGGTCATTGGCAATATTCCACAGTTGCTGTTCAAGCTTTTGTTTTTCTTCGGTCATGGTCTTTGATTAGGCTAAGGATGGTAAAAATCCAAATGCAGGCTCTAATTTAAGGGAAAAAGCTTGTAGAGAAAGCTAAAGGAGGATAAAAAGTTGGGTAGTAAATAATTCGATATTCTTTAAGGATCATTGCAGGTGACTATTTGTCAATTACCGATTTCTTAAATTTTCACAAAACTCTAAGGAGAACTCTCAAGCTTTCCTATTAATTCTTTTTGAATTTAAAAAGATAGGCAATTACTTCACATTGTCTTGAACAGGATTTAAAAGGATTATAGGATGGACAGGATTTTTAAAAACGAGATAGATATATTTACGGATTACACAAATAGTCTCGAATAGGATTAAAATAGATTAGAAGATGGACAGGAATTTTAAGAATGAAATAGATTTACTGACGCATAAGATTATTGGATGTGCAATGGAGGTTCATAACTCTTTGGGTAATGGTTTCCAAGAGGTCATATACCAGAGAGCGTTGGCGATAGAGTTTTCAACACAAAAATTGGATTTCAAAAGAGAATTAGAAATGGAATTGCATTACAAAGGTGAAAATATTGGCACTAGAAGAGTAGATTTTTATGTGGAAAACAAAGTTATGGTAGAAATAAAGGCTCTTGAAAAATTAGAAGGAGTGCATAAAGCACAGGCAATTAACTACTGTGAAGCCTATAATATAGCAGATGGGCTGCTAATTAATTTTGGAAGTCAATCCTTACAATTTCATCGTGTATATAATAGAAAATTAAAGCAATAGTAAATCTTGAACATCCTGAAATCAAAAAAATCATGTTCAAGACTATTTACTGGATTAAGGCTTTTCAAAAAAACTCTGACCGCCCTTTTATAGACAGCCAGAGTCTTTAAAGTCCTTTCTTTAGCATTTACATTAAAAAAATAGCTTAAAACCTGTCAGGTTTTCATTGGCAACTCATTGTGAAAAATAGTTCCATATCCACTATGAAGTTTCTGGAAACCTGACAGGTTTTGAGATCAACTTATCTTACATCTCATCTTTAAAAGGCTGCACGCCCATATTATACCAAGCGAATGAATATTTATCCGCTATTCCATCGATGATTTTATCGGTTGGCTTTCCTGCTCCGTGGCCTGCATTGGTTTCAATTCGAATTAAAACCGGGCTATCGCCTGCATGCTTTTCTTGTAGCTCTGCGGCAAATTTAAATGAATGCGCAGGTACCACTCTATCGTCATGATCAGCTGTAGTAACCATTGTAGCTGGGTAGTCCACTCCTTCTTTCACATTATGCACTGGAGAATATCCTAATAAGTATTCAAACATCTCTTTGCTGTCTTCTGAAGTACCATAATCATAAGCCCAACCAGCACCGGCTGTGAAAGTATGGTATCTTAACATATCCATTACGCCTACAGCAGGGAAGGCAACTTTCATTAAATTAGGACGCTGAGTCATGGTAGCTCCAACTAATAAACCACCATTCGAGCCACCTGAAATGGCTAACTTATCAGAACTGGTATAGCCTTCTTCAATTAAGTATTCAGCTGCTGCGATAAAGTCATCAAATACATTTTGCTTTTGCATTTTTGTACCCGCTTTGTGCCATTCTTCTCCATATTCTCCTCCTCCTCTTAAGTTAGGTTGCGCGTAGATTCCGCCATTTTCTAACCATACCAAACGGGCAACGCTAAAGCTTGGTCTTAAACTCACATTAAAACCACCGTAAGCATAAAGCTCGGTTGGGTTTTTACCGTTTTTCTCCATTCCTTTTTTATAGGTGATGAACATCGGGATTTTTGTTCCGTCCTTACTTTCGTAAAATACTTGCTCGGTTTCGTAATCTTCCGGATTGAAATCTATTTCTGGTTTCCAGTACAATTCTGAAGTTCCTTCCTCAATATCATATTCAAAAATGGCGGAAGGATAAGTGAAAGAGGTAAAGCTATAATACAGTTTTTCATCTTCTTTCTCCGCACCAAAACCACCGGCTGATCCAATGCCTGGCAATTCTACCTGACGAACTTTATTGCCTTCATAATCAAATTGATGCACTTCAGTTTTCACATCTACCATATAATTGGCGAAAATATAACCGCCAGCAGTACTCACATTTAATACATTTTCCGTTTCTGGGATGACATCTTTATAATTCTCCGTAGAAGGATTATTGACATCTACTTCCACCAATCTTCTATTCGGTGCATCGAGATTGGTTTCAATCAAAAGGCGATCGCCATCATTATCTAAGACCCCATGTTCGCTATCAAAACCTGTAGCAATAGGCACAATAGGGTTATTCCAATCGGATAAATCCTTTACATATAATTCATTACCGCTAGTGCTTACAGAGGCTGAAATGAAAAGAAAACGCTCATCATCGCTTACATAGCCGCCAATGTATCGTCTAGGGGTTTCGCTTCCGCCAAAGATCAATTCGTCTTCAGACTGAGGTGTATTCAATTTATGGTAATACAATTTATGCTCTTGCGTTTTGGCAGAAAGCTCACTTCCTTCCGGCTTATCATAACTGCTGTAGAAAAAGCCTTCATTGCCTTTCCAGGAGATGCCGCTAAATTTCACATTGCGGATGGTGTCTTCTACTATAGATTTATCTTCAGTATCCATTACAATTACTTTTCGCCAATCAGAACCGCCTTCGGAAATAGAATAAGCCAAGAGGCTTCCATCTTTAGTAAAAGAAGTTCCGGCTAGGGAAGTCGTAGCATCATCAGAGAATGTATTAGGATCTAAGAAGACTTCCTCTTCTCCATCTAATCCTTTTTTGCGATATACTACCCACTGATTTTGTAGGCCATCGTTTTTGTAGGTGTAATAATAATCTCCATGCTTACGAGGTGACCCTTCTTTGGCATAATTCCAAAGCTCAGTTAATCTCGCTTCAATTTTATCCCTGAAAGGAATATTATTCAAATAGCCAAAAGTCACTTCATTTTGTGCTTCTACCCATTCGGCTGTTTGCTCCGATCGGTCGTCTTCTAACCAACGGTAAGGATCTGGAACCTCAGTCCCAAAATAGGTATCTACAGTATCAACCTTTACGGTTTCTGGATAAGAATTAATCTCCATTTTCTCCTTTTTTTCTTCACTATTGCAGGCAAATATTGCCAAAGCAAGTGGAAAAGCCCATATTTTTTTCATAGTTGTAGCATTTAAATTTGAACTAAAATAAGGGCTTTTCGGGAGAAAATCAGCAGATTTATAAAAGCGGTGGAAGTTGGGGATGGTGGGTTTTAATAGATAATTAATTCATTTCGATTAAAACTGAATCTTTTTGTATCTCTATTTCAAAACTTCTATTTAACGAAGCTCCATTTGTATAGTAGCCGAAACACTTTTGATGTTTAAGTTCGCCTTTATTATAAACTTCTAATTGATAGCAACCATCACCTATTACTGTAGTGTCAAATCTAATGGAACCAGCATGTCTGCTATCAATTTTAACATTTCTGAATACTGTTTGATTGGCCTCAGATACAAAAATTAATGCACTGTCATAATCAATATCCGATCTATTAATTAAGACCACATCTGGTTCATTCTTAATGCAGCTCACTAGCAATAAAGTAAATAGTATTAGAACTGTTCTCATATCTTTTCAATTCGCATTTAGGATTCGGAAAAAATATTACAAGCTAAAGCTTAGCTCTATTGAACCATTTTTGGCTCGGTATGGATCAATAGTATATTTAACGACTTTTTTACCGTAGTAGTCACCATTAATTAAGGTGTCTATAGTGCCAGTAAGTACTATATCATAATATCCATCCCTTTTTATCTTAATGGAATCATTAACATAGCCTTTAGCTTGAATAGTCCAACTTACATAGGTTTTGTCCTCATACGGGATCAATTCTACCTCCTGAGGAGAGTCGAAATCAGAAAATGTGATGTCAGCTTCGTCTGTAGTTGGACTGCAAGATATAAATGCGAAGGAAATAAATAGTATGATAGACTTTTTCATCGCTCATTGATTTGTGGGTATCATTTCCGAATTTGACGTTGCTTCACCAAAAGAACCATTTTGTAAGTGAGATAATCTTCTCAAATCTCCCTAAGAAATTGCGATTGAATAATCTCTTCAAAAGAGAAATAATTCTGTAGAAAATCATAACTTTTATAAAAGCGGTGGAAGATGGGGATGGTGGCTATTATTTATTTAATTCTTGAGCATATCTACTGTTATTCAAGAAAATTCATATACCCTTTTAAAATAAATTTAAAAACAGACTCCAAACCTAAACATAATTAGCAATTTATTTTGTAAATACCTTGATACAAAGACTGTACTAATTTCCTAAAAAAAGAGGGCTTCTCATTTTGTACATCATATTCCTATTCTTATTTTTTATCGATTGAGTAACAATTGCATAAAGGTATTGATTCGATATATTTACTTTAAAAACTCTTCCTTTCGGTAGTTTATTAGATAAGTCGATGACTTTATCTTTATCAAAATACATCAATTTATACACACGATTTTCGGTTTCTTTATTAGCGAATAAACTATAAAACACAATGTGCCCATTCTCAAAATGGAATAACTCTGATGAAGCAATCTGATAATCTTCAACATTTGGTAAATCCGGAACTTTGAAAGAATTAAAGTTTAGTTCCTTGTCGAACTGATAAAGTTCTTTATTGTAGATGTCTATTATAGACATATTACTTTCTGATACACTGGCAGAAAAAGGGAAAATAACATCGAATGTGTGTTTTCCATCTATTTTATAGTTGATCACTTCTTTATTATCAATAAATACGCTTTGTTCACTATATTTTCTTCTATCTACCTGACTAAAGCTTACTAAATGAGATTGGAAGTAAAATCTTTCTGAGTCCTGATTTCCTTTACCTATATTTTCGCAGTTAACTGGATATACCACTTCATTATCTATTCTAAAGAATAATAACCCAGGCTCATAATCCAATGAACAAAAATCATTTTTATAAAAAAATAAAGGCTTAAAACTAAATAACTGTTTGTCATAATCATAAAATAAAGAAAGTTCTGCTGGTGCACATTTTACTGCAATGCTATCGAGATGTAAATTTTCTTTACTTAATAATATAATATAGGCTATAGAATTTCCAGGCTCTGTGGTTACAATCACTTTTTGATGACCATAAGTGATCATATCATGGATAGTTCCTTGATCATTGCCATAGATTAACTCGAAATCAGTAATAAATAAATCATCATCTATCGATTGTGCTTTCGAATGATTAGCCAGTATTATAAGCAAAAGCGTAAATACAATATTACTGAATATTGATCTCATATAAATATATTTTCTCGGAGTTAAAATCATTGGTGATCAGTGTGTCTTGTAAAACAGATAAATTTACAGCTGCATTTGGAAGTTTTATAGAATTAAGAAAAAGCATATCTTTATTAAATACACTAATTGTATTTCTATAATTTTTCAATATCACTTCTTCATCTGATAAATCTTGACCTATTTCGTTAAAGTCTAATTCCCTAATGATAAAAACTAAACTATCATTAAACAAATAGCTATCATAGGCTTGATAATATGGGGGCTTCACAACACTTTCATCTAAAAAGAAATCCATATCACCGCTAAACGGTAGAAGATCGGTCTTGATTGTATTGTATGCTTTATCAATTAGAAAATACTCTCCGTACCAATCGAATATTAATAAAAATCTACTATTACTGATATTAATTAATTTATGAGAGTAGTACATTCTTTCTTCAATATATTTAGATTCTACTTCTAGTTGTTTTACTAACTCGATTGAGGTGGCAGTTCTAGAAAAATCAAAACTGTACAGAGAAAAATGTTCATCTTCTTCATTGAATCCTGCAGTTAAAAAGCCACCATTCCATTTGATGACACTGTAGGCCATATCTAAACTAAAAGGGTATTTACCTAGCAGCTTCAGACTTTCGTCAAAGACAACTACAACATTAGGGCCAATTATAAATACATATTCATCAGTGATAGAGTGTGAATAAATATTGAGAATTTCATTAGGTGCTTCTCCTTTTTTAATCAAAGTCTTATTAAAAGAAAAATCAGAATTTAATGCAATAATAGACTCATTGAAAGGATCTTGGTATATCAAATATTTTTTAAATCGTTGAGGAGCTGTCCTGAATGCTGTTTGCATGTCAGGAATATTTAACTCTATATCTTTTAGCAATTTAATGTCAATTAAGCCCTTTTCAGTATTAGATTTTTTAGGATTGCAAGAAATAACGGCAATTACGAGCAACACAAGATATTTAGACAAATTATTCATTTTAAGGACAATAGAAAAGACGAGATTTCACTCGTCTTAAATTAATTTCAAAAATTTCACAAACAAACTTTAACAACAGCTCCACCATGACATTTAGCTACTGCTTGTGCGCTTTCGGAACTTAATTCACCTCCATCAATTTTTTTTAGTGCTTTTTTCAATTTTCTACAGCCACAATTAATAGCCAATGCCTGAGCTGTCATTCCACTACCTAAGGAAAGTAGGAAAAATGCTATGAATGTAATTCTTTTAATTCGTTTCATTTTTAATGAATTTGAGATTATAAAATAGATTTAATATCAATTCAATACTATACTACCATAAAAGAAAATGAAAACTAAACTTTATCCGTGGCGCCTTAGGGATAGGGAGGATAGTCATTCACTTTACAAGGTTTTGGTCAAACTAAATTCAGACTAAATCCTAACTTTTGAGTGTTAGTATTTTATTGATATCCAAAGAAAAATAAACTATTTAATTTTTCCTAATTCATTACAAGTGTTTTTTTGTATTCAAATTATTTTAGTAGTTCTTTATAGCCCTTAAAATTAATTTGAGCTTGTTTTTAGTACATTTCACTTTTATATAAAATATTTTTATGTGTTAAAACATACATTAACAATATAGATGAATCACGGGTATGGATTCACTCAATACCCATAAATTCGAGCTCATAGGCAGGCTCAAAGGCGGTGTTTTCTTCATAAGATAGTATATTCCAATTCACCATTTGTTTTTTGTTTCTTATAAAGCCCTTATTATTTCCCAATCGCATTTCAATTCTTAATGCCTGGCTTGATTGCTTATATTGTTGGAATGATATTTCATTATCAATTTGATAACCCACCAATTCAATGGCTATGACGATTGGATCATTTTTTGAAAATATGATTTTTTCTGCCAAAAAATCAGTTTCAATTACTTACTTTATTTTTCTGGCATATACCTTATTTGTTCTACTTGTAATCAAATTGGATGGCCGTCCATTGTCAGCTAATTCGTAAACATTTATCTTAATCAAGGGAGGGTGCTTACCTAATTTCACTGGTATTTTAACATTTGTTAATTGAACTTGATTGAATTCCTTCAACTCCACCACCATTCCTAATTCAAAGGAAGACATACTTAATACCATGAAGGTAGTCTTGTATTTGCCTTCAGGATAGATTGAAATTTGAGAGTCATCCACTGTTTTATTACCACTCACCTTAACTTCCTCAAGAAGGATTGGACTAGGTTTTAAGTAAATGATGTTTTCCGATAAATCATTTAAAAGGATGAGCGTATCTTTATAATTGATATGCGTGATTATTATCGAATCTGCTTCAATTGAAAGATTCCCTTCTCATCAGAATAAGTACCTGATCCATTTATCATGTTAATATGAGCAAATTGAACTGCAGCACTATCTTTTTTGATTTAATAGATGAAATTCTTGAGCATTGGTAAAAAACAAAGGTACACTAAGAAAAAGCGTCAATAAGTATTTCATTTATTGGGTTTTAGGTTAAAATAAATCAAAGTAATAAAAATCAAAACCCATTAATCTCGCACTTCACAATAGCAAGATTATCTCCATCTTCAAAGTTTTGAATTTTTGATAGTAGTGTTTGGTTGAGATCACTTTTTGATGAGTTTTTAATTAGCTCTTCCTCCAGATTTTCATTTTGGGCTTCTAAGCTTACTATAAAATAAATATGGTTGCCATTCATGGCTATGGGTCTATGCTGATATCCGATTTTTTCTTCAGTTTGCAACCCGAAAACATCATTACTGATCTTATCAACAACAGTTGATTCGCCTGTTTTGGTATTGGTATATACATGAAAATCCTTTTCCTTTTTTCTTACTAAAGCAAACATTAGGTCTTCTTCCAACAGAAAATTTCCTAAGCCATAGGCATATCCGCTTTTGGCCATAGCTTGGCTAAATTCTCTGACATCTTGATAGGAATTATCCAATAATTCGGCTGGAATGTTATCTTGACCAAAATCAAGATATAAAGAGTCTTTTACCCCATCTTCAATCAATTCATAAACATGTTGATTATAAACCTGATAGAAACTGGCGGGATTTTTCGAAAAATTTCTTGGCTCGATAAAAAGCATAAAATCTGCTTTTTGCTCATCAAAAGGGAGATAGCTTGCTTTCACTTTTCCTTTATTTCTATTCCAAATTTGCATTTGATAACCTGACTTTCCAGCATAGAAATTTCCTCCATAGAGGAAATAATCTTCTCCATTCAAACTCATTAAGCTTTTTGTCCCCTGCATAAGCTCATTTTGATAGACTGATTTCAAATTACCTTCCAAATCAAATGTTAATATTTTTCCGGACTGACCATCCAAAAGCTCGATTTGGCCATCTGGATTGATAAAAAAATTACTTAGTTCCTGATATTGATTAGGCCCCTCTCCTTTTTCAGATATCAATATCTCATTACCTGTAATCATGTTTTTAATGAGGAGATAATCTAATCCCCAACCGCAATGAAGCACTAAATAGTCATTATGTACGGAGACTTTCATTAGATTATCCACCACTAAACTGTCAGAAAAATAAATAATATCCTTAAGCTTGAAATGATCACTTGCTTTGAGCGTTTTCGCTTCATCCAGGTTAATCTGAATGGATTGGAAGGAAGTTTTTTCACCTTCTTTACTACCTCCACATGAAACAATTAAAAAACTAACGGCTACTAAGCATAAAACTCTAATCATAGACTAAATTCCAAAAACGAATAAACTGTATATCTTAATTTTACTTCAATAATTTCTTTAACTCTTTATCCTCCACATTGAGCAATCCTACTTTAGGTAATCTCTTCGTCAGCTCGCGCCAATTTGCATCTTCAGCATATATTTTTTGAAGCATTTCAACTGCTTTATCAGTTTTCCCGTCATTGGCTAGAGTAATAGCCGTCCAATATTGCATTTCCAAATTGTCCGGAAACATTTCCATGGCCGCATTATACTCATTCATGGCTTCTTGCATCTGCGCTTTTTCTACATATAGATCACCTTGATTCATATGCTGGTAGGCACGATACACCTTAACTAATCTGTTCAATTCCTTTACAGGATTCTCATGATCATCCACTCTCAAATCTAATACACTATCATTCCATGGTTCATCGCTAGCTTCTGGCTTAACAATTAACAAGGCAGCGGATTGCTTTCCTCTTATATCTCCGCCTTGAGCTTGAGCGGCTTCTAAAACTTTCACCATTCTTTCCGCTAATGGCAAATCGCTGTATTTTTTCCAAGCCTTTTCCATTTCGGGAACCACGGTATCGTTTAGCATCATATTGGCTTGCACGGAAAAATTTTTTCCATTCGCATGACCTGCTTCATCAATACATTTAGCTCCCGTGTGAGTTGCCACTCTTCCTTTAACATCCAAAATAGCAACTTGTCTGAAGGCTTTACCTTCATCATTATTCAATAGACTATCCAAGGCTTCCTGTGGGCTTAAACCAGACTTTAGCATAGCTAAACCTCTCATGCCAAATGATTTATTGGTGAAGGATTGAGTCGCTACTACTCCAACACCTGCTTCTCCCCAAGATACTGCTGTACCCACACTAAACCAATGGCTTTGAACTGCCACTGCCATTTCTCCTGTATTAGCATCTCTAGCAACTATTGAATAAGTATGCGCTAAAGGATCTGTCGGTCTATTTAATTGAGCAAATAGATTTAAATTCAAGAAAGTGATAAGTATTATTAAGAATGACTTTTTCATATTTAGATATTTATAGTATGACTATTCAATAGAATTTAAAAAGCTAGATAAAATTTCATTATACCCCTCCTGATTATCATTTAAGGTTGAATGACCTGCACCCGCAACTACGGCAAATTCAGAGTTAGATGTTTGTTTACTGAAATACTCGATCGTTTCAGGTCTTGCTTCATCAAACTCCCCTGTAACAAATAATGTTGGGACTTTTATATTCGGTAATTCATCAGAAGCATCAAAATCTTTAAGAGTACCTGTACATCTAAATTCACTTGGCCCCCACATATAATTATAAATCACACTATTAGATGATGCATCTACCGTATCCATTGGATGTTTCTTTCTTTCCGTTCTTACACCAAATTTTCCCCAATAATAATTATTAGCTGAATCATATGAAGCAGTGGTGTAGTTTCCAGTCTCATTTGCTTCATATATAATTTCTTGATAACGCTCAGGCAATGTAGTTACTAAAGTATCAGCATCTGCTTCCCATCTTGGCGTGCTAATTAGCGGACTACTCAATATCATAGCCTTTATACCTTCTGGATGTTGTGAATAATATTCAAGAGCTAGGGCTCCTCCCCACGAATGACCTAACAGATAAAATTCATCTAACTGAAGATCATTCACCACTTTATGAACTTGCTCCACAAAATGCTCAACTGTCATAAGTGTAGTATCAGTATGATAATCTGATCTTCCGCTTCCTAGTTGGTCAAAAAGTATAACTTTTCGGCTCTTATTTTGGGGGCTTAATTTGTAGAAATACCGATGAGTTCCTCCGGGGCCACCATGCAGTGTTAAGATAGGAGTTCCATCTCCTTCTCCCATTACTTTATACCAAATCTCCCCTCCTTCAACTTTAACTTTCCCTTCATGAGGTTTTAAACTTTCATTTTTCTGGCACCCAAAAAATAGAATTGTAAAAACCGCTGCTACTAAAAATCTCTTCATACCTTATTTTTCAATTAAATCTCAAATTAATAAATATAAAATTAAAAATAGAAGTAGAAATTATAGACATAAAAAAAGCGTATGAGACAAGGCCCCATACGCTTCATATTTAATTAATTTAAACTTACTTAACCATGAAATTAGCACTCACCGCTTCTTTAACGGTATGAGCTTTAAGAATATACATTCCTTTCTCTAAGGTACTAACATCAATAACATTTAATTCGTCTGCAGTAGAAATAGTTCTGATCAATGCACCATTGCTGCTGTAAATTTGAATTCCTTTAGAAGCATCAATATTCTTGATATTTACATTCAATTTATCAACAGCTGGGTTTGGATACATATTATAAACTGAAATATTATCTTCTTTCCCTAATAATTCAGAACCTAAGTCAGCCATTGCAAAATTAGCAGGACTATCTGTGATATTTATGGTATAATCTTCCACCTCACCGTATGAGAATACTTCACAAGGAGTAGCTTCTGCATTATACTTCATCGTTACTCTCATTCTTGTAGTACCTGTTAAAGCAGTAGAAGGAATATTTAAGGTTGCACTTAGTAAATTGCTGCTGCTTGATGATCCGTTTACTAATCTTTCACCAGATGAGAAAGTACCATCCTGATTTAAATCAACCCAGATGCTCCAGTATTCAGTATAACTGCTTCCGCTAAATGCAGCTTGAACGTTCATAGAAGTAGCTGCACCTCTCTGTACATTTGCTACCTGGCTAGTGAAATCAGCATATCCACCATTGTCTCCACTTGTATTGTCAATAGAACCTAATACTACTCTCTGAATCCATTCGTAGCTAGAGTTATTTCCGCTTGAATTACAATAAGTAATTACAACTGGTGCATCCGTAGTAAAGAAACTAGAAGATGAATAAGCACTATTACTGCTTGAACAGTTACTTCTAACCTGCCATTCATATTGAGTTTCAGCAGATAATCCACTAACACCAGTTGAATTTGAAGAAGAAGCTAAAGTGGTCCAAGTAGAAGTTCCGTTTACTCTAATTCTTAATGTATAATCATTGGCAGCGCTTTCGCTCGACCATGATAAGGTAGCCGTATTTTCACCTATACTTGAAGCTGATAAGCTAGTAGGTACAGTACATACTTCAGGAGTACCTTCGGTAATATTAACTGTATAATCCTCAACTTCACCGTATGAGAATGATTCACATGCAGTTGGCACGCCATTATACTTCATTGACACTCTCATAGTGGTATTACCAGAAAGAGCTGATGCAGGAACTGTAAAGCTTCCGCTTACTGGTGTAGCTTGAGTAGCAGATTGCGTCCAAACTTGCTCACCAGCGTCAGAGAAATCTCCATCCTGATTATAATCAATCCATACACTATAACCTTCACTGTAAACAGTACCTGTCCATTCCGGAGTAACCGTAATAGTTGCAGGATCCCCTTTACCTAAATTAGTTGATTGAGAAGTGAAATCAGCATAACCAGAAGCAGCAGCACCAGAAGAATTATCTAAACTTCCTAACTGTACTCTACCAATATACTCATCTGCCACGCTGTTTCCATTAGAATTACAATATACTAATTGAACTTCAGTAGTAGTGAAATTAATACTTGCCGAATAAGCAGAATTTGTTCCGCCAGAACATTTGCTTCTCACTTGTGCTTGATATTGAGTAGTTGCACTTAAACCTGTTAAAGTAACAGAGCTAGCAGAAACGCTTTCTACAGTCCAAGTTGAAGTACCAGCTTGTCTGTATCGAACATCATAAGTAGCACCCGTAACTGCATCCCAACTTAAATCAGCTGAGTTAGAACCTACATTTGATGATCCTAAATTAGTTGGTGTAGTAGCCTCACAAACAACTGGAGTACCCGATACACCAGTTACAATTAATGAGAAATTTTGGCTGCCACTATTTAAAGACCCCTTATGAGTAACTGTAATAGTATAAGTACCACTTGCATTATTTATATCAACTCTCTCGTAAGGATCTACATTATTATCACCTTTAGCATTGCTATTTACGCCTGTTAATCTGTATGGCTGATAGGTATTTGAACTTTGAGTTACTCTGATATCTAAATCATTTACTAAAACTGGAGTACTTAAATTAGTTGTACCCGTGTTTGCAGTTCCTCCTAAATCAGTCCATGAAATTGACGCTAATAACGGACTAACACCATCAGACTCTACCGTGATAGTATAAGATTCACCATTATTTAAAGTTAATTCTTCAATTTTACTTTCATTGCCAGCTGCAGTAATCGTTTCAGCAGCTCTTTTAGTATTCATTAATCCCCATCCAAAAACAGCATCAGGACCTGTGATCCCTGCATCATCTGCAGTATGAAGTGCTAATCCTTTAAGAGTAGCCGCTCTCATATAATTACCAAAAACATTGTTAGCATGCTCTTGTAATAATAATAAGCTACCTGCTACATTTGGAGAAGCCATTGAAGTACCTGTAATGGAGTTATAAGCAGTATTACTACTTTCATAAGTTGAATACACGCCAGTACCGTTACCTGTAATATCTGGCTTAATTCTGTAATCATCAGTAGGACCTTCACTCGAAGAGCTATTTATGGCAACCGCAACTAAATTACCATTAGCATCAATATTTGCGTCCTGAGCGTTAGCCACAACCATATTGTTTTTAGCCGTTGAATGACCTGATAATTTATCGAATGAGCTATTACCACCTAATGGGCTACCATTATAACTGTTTTGGTTTCCATCATTACCGGCAGCTACAACCATCATGTAATAAGGTGAATTATACATTAGATTATCCCAATCTCTTGATTCCGCAATGTAAGCACCAAAATACCAATCAGGTAATTGATCACCTCTATATCCATAAGAGTGGTTAGATATTAACATACCTCCTGCAGCGGCAGATGTAGCTTCAGATAAATCGTTATTCCAATCATACCCTACTGCATTTGCATGGGGAGCCATTCCTTTCGCTTGTGGATCAACACCAGATGCTATAATAGTACCTGTAACGTGAGCCGAGTGATAATTCAATGTGGTAGTTCCATCTCCGATAGAAAACCTATTTGTACCACCTGCTCCATCATACTCTTGGTGAGAAGCTCTTGCAAGGCCCCCATCCCAAACATGAGCAGTCATGTCATCACCCATTAAGTTTAGGCCTAAGCCTCCACCAGAGTTTAACCAATTAGCTCTTGTTGATCTTGCTGCATCTACATTGTAAGTGATATAATAAATGGGTTCTCCACTAGGGGTCAGCTTTTGTAATTCAGCTATTCTTCCATCATCAAACTGCATTCTAACTTCCCAACCTTTTTGTTTGGCAACTTTTATAGCCTGCTCCTTTTCTTTTTTTGCTTTGGTTGCAAAATCAACTTCAAGTTGTTTTAGTGTTTGAATATTATACTGATTAGAAATTTTCTTCCTCTGTTGCAATGTTTGAGCCATTGCTGTGCTTGTGAGCAACACGCAAGCAAGCACCAAAAAATTTAGTCTAGTAAAAATTGTTCTCATGTGATTTAGTTTAGGTTTAAAAATTATTGTTAGTTAGTGATAAAAAATTTATAATATAATTATTCTAATATTTACATGTGTTTAAATTTATATTTTTAACTGAATACTCTTCCCAAATGTCAATCGAGACTTTTAATACACTCAATAAAATTAATGTAAGTACATTATATGTATTTGATATTTTACTAAAAGAAACGATACAATAGTTATTAAATAAACTGAAGGGTTTAGGGAGCATTAGGGTCAGGTTTTGATCTTGATATTTGAACTTTTAATTGCATACAATTACAATTATAAGAATAATATTCTGTAAATCTAAAATTTTACGCAACATATCACTTTCAATTTTACGAGCTAATAAATATATACTTATGTAAAAACTAAGTTTAAACCATTATAAAACAGAAATTAAACCTATGTAAGTTTTTAATTTTTTTTCATATTTTTTATTAATGATCCTAACGGAAAAGTTATATAAATCTAAAAGAGATAAAATATCTACAAAACATACTATTATTGAATAATTCCTATATATTGACTTATCAATTCAAGATAACAATAAACAAAATCATAGAATTTGATTTAAATTGTATTTCCAAACAACTCATCAGTACCATGAAGAAAACACTTTTAGTATTTATAGTATGCTCATTATTCTTTTCAGAATTATTCAGCCAGTATTATCCTGATCAAAATTGGGAAAGAAAATCTGCAAAAGAACTAAAGCTTAATCAAGCATTATTAGATAGCGCAGTATCTGTGGCTGAAAATAATGAAAACGCTGTTAATAAAGATTTAAGAATTGCCATCATGGAAGCCTTTTCACGTGAGCCTGATTTTGAAATACTGGGGGAAGTAAAAGAAAGAGGTGGACCTGCAGGCGTGATTATTAAAGATGGATATATAGTAGCTGAGTGGGGCGATATAAACCGAGTGGATATGACCTTCAGTGTAGCCAAAAGTTATTTATCTACTGTAGCTGGACTTGCACTAGACGAGAACTTAATTTCTGACATTAATGATAAAGCCTACCATTACGTTTGGGATGGCACTTTTTCAGGAGCTCACAATAAAAAAATCACTTGGGATCATTTATTAACGCAATCCTCTGATTGGTCGGGTCAACAGTTCGGATTGTATGATTGGGCCGACAGACCCCCAAGAGAAGGTGAAATTGATGATTGGAGAGCCAGAAAGCTTAATGAACCTGGTACTTTCTATAAATATAATGACGTTAGAGTTAATGTATTAGCCTATTCACTATTACAAGTTTGGAGAAAACCATTGCCAGTGGTTTTAAAAGAAAAGATCATGGATCCTATAGGCGCATCTACAACCTGGCGATGGTTAGGCTATGATAATTCTTATGTGAATGTTGATGGATTAAAAGTACAGTCTGTTAGCGGTGGTGGTCATTTTGGTGGCGGTATATTTATCAATTCATTAGATCATGCCAGATTTGGATTACTATTCTTAAGAAATGGTAAATGGGGCAATAAACAACTAATATCTGAAGACTGGGTGAAAAGTGTTCAAGAATCTTCAACCGCAAACCCAGACTATGGTTATTTATGGTGGAACAATAGCCAGGAAAAATGGGAGGGTGTATCCAAAGATGTTTATTATGCAGCTGGTTTTGGTGGAAACTATATTATCATCGATGAAAAAAATGATATGGTGGTAGTAAGCAGATGGATAGACAACTCGAAGATTGATGATGTGATGAGATTATTACAGGAGGCAGTGAAATGAAGTACTACTCATTATATCTTTTTGTTTCATGTTTATTGATTCAGCCATTATCCATTTCAGCACAATCTACTTTTCAGAATGGTTATATTGTTACTAATGAAAACGACACTATATTCGGTCAAATAAAGGATCGAAGTGCAGAACCTTTTGGAGAAATATTCAAAAAGGTTAAAATGAAAAAAAAGTGGATTTTCTATAAAAAGTATAGCCCAAGAAGTATCAAAAGCTATAAGATTGGTGATAAAACCTATGAATCTATTTGGTACGATAGCTATACAGAACTTTTTTCCATATTTCACATAAGCAAAGCAGACCAAGGCGAAAAAACCTTTATGCGCCTAGCGGTAGATGGGGAACTGAAATTATACTGGAAAGAGTATAGAGATCACGCTAATAGTGATGGCTATGAAATAGCCATCCCCTTTTTCAAAAAAACAAATTCTTATGAAATGGTAAGAGTAACCCAGGGTGTTTTAGGATTTAAGAAAAAGCTATTACGGAATTTCTTTTCAGACTGCCCATCAATAGTAGAGAAAATTGACAATGGTGACTTTGAAGTGCCGGAACAAATAGCTCTTTATTACAATTCAAGCTGCAACTAAAGGCTGATTATAATGTAAATTTCAACTTTGTAAAGCTTTTAAACCCTTTCAAAAAATAGGCTATAATTATAGAGCGTGAAAATACTTCAGGGTGAGTAAAACCTTCCTTTTCATTTTGGGAATACTTTTTACTCATTTTTCGGAAATCACGATGTGCTTTACTTATAGATTTAGCATTTGAATACTTCCCTACTACCGTAAGCTGAATAAAGGCTATATAATCAAGTATTGTTCTTTTGAATTTAATTTTTACAAATTCTTTTTGGCTTAAATTCTTATAAAGCAATAACCAGTTATTTCTAAAATTAAGATAGGTTTTAAAAGGACTTTCGGTATTTAAGGTTCCACCCCCAACATGATAAACCGTACTTTTCCCACAATAGTAAATCTGTTTTCCTCTGTTTTTAGCTCGCCAGCAAAAATCTATCTCTTCCATGTGAGCGAAAAATTCAGCGTCAAGCTCGCCTAATTCATGAAAATCTTTTGCTCGTACGAATAAACACGCCCCGGTAGCCCAAAAAACCGATCGATTATCATCATATTGGCCTTGATCCTTCTCTAAAGTAGAAAAGATACGGCCTCTACAAAAAGGATAACCTAAAAAATCTATATAACCACCTGCAGCACCAGCATATTCAAAATATTTTTTATTATGAAAAGACCTAATTTTAGGTTGACAGGCTGCAATTTCTGTATTCTCATCCATGAGTTCAACCACAGGTTCAATCCATGATTTTGTAGTTTCAACATCAGAATTAAGCAACACATAATACTCTGCTTCTACATATTTAAACGCATAGTTATAACCACCAGCATAACCTAAATTTTCAGGTATCTTAATAAGTTGAATTTCAGGAAACTGAGATTCTAAGAAGTGAACAGAATCATCAGTTGAGGCATTGTCAGCCACAATCACCTGATAAGGGCTTGAGTTTTCTAATACATTAGGCAGAAATTGTTCAAGATAATTTCTGCCATTATAATTTAATATTACTACTGCTACTTTATTAGCCATTGAACATATTACCTAAGTCCATTCCAGGTATATTAGGCAATACCCCATCAGTAGCTTTTTTCATTTCTTCTTTAGCAAGACCATCTACCTCTTCCATAGCTTTATTTACAGCCGCTACAGTCAAATCTTGAATCATTTCCTTGTCTTTATCATTCATTAATGATTCATCAATCTCGATGCTGATCACTTGTTTTTTACCATTTACTGTTGCCTTCACCATTCCAGCACCTGCTTCACCATCTGCTGTAATGTGAACAAGGTTCTCCTGAGCTTGCTTTACTTTGCCCTGAACCTCTTTAATCTGTCCCATCATTTTCATCATATCAAACATAACTATCGAATTAAATTAAATACTCCACTTTTAAAATACTCTTCACCAAATTCGTCTACAACACGAATTGAATACGCATAGGTTCCCTCAGGAGCAGGGCGATTAGTTAAATATCCATCCCAGCCTATTTCTATATCATTACTTCTAAATACTAGTCCGCCCCATCTGTTATAGATACTAAATTCAACCTCATTTATAAATTTACCCCTTACTCGTATCACTTCATTTAATGCATCACCATTTGGCGTGAAAGCTGATGGAACAGAAAAAATGGAAGGTATCTTAAATCTCACAAGATTAGAAAATGAAGTTAGACCTGTCTCAGAAACTGCCTGAACCTGGTAAAAAACTAATTGATCATCCGTATCCGTTAAGTCCTCTTGAAAAGTAGTTTCTAAACCTATTTGCTCTCTTGAAATAAGATTCAAATCATTATCATATTTTGATAAGAAATAATTCGCGAGATTATTGGAATATCCTGTATATTCATTCCAGTTAAAATTTAGTATGTTGTCGTTTTGATTTAGTGTCAATAATATGTTTGAAGCTATGGTAGTAACTGGCGATATTCCTCCACAATTATTAGTGTAAGAAACTGAATAATAAAATTCTCTTTCAAAAAAAGCAAAACCAATATCCGTAAAACTATTTTGCTCTATCTCTGCAATTCTGGTAAAGTCATCTTCAAGCCTTTGCTTTTTATACACTATGAAATTATTAGGATTTAGTCCTGCTGGTACTTCCCAGCTTATTTGTAGCTCTGTATCAGATATAACATTCAATGATATTTGATCGATAGGGATAGTAGGTGAGCCTGTAAATGAAGTTACAGGTTTAATCAATGAAGATATTTCTATTCCTGATTCACTTACAGCTACTATTTGATAATCATCGCTTTGTCCACACAATAAATTCTCATCTAAAAAGGTGGAACTGCCTGAAAATATCAGTTCACCATTTTTAAAAACTCTACTTTCTTGAAAAGATTGAGAATTCCAACTTAATAAATTCCCTCTTTCCTGTGCTTGAGCAGCAAACTGAATAGTACACAACTCCTCTGAGCTTAAAGTTTCTCCTGAACATAAGCTTGAAGTAACAATTCTAACGCAGTAGAAATTTCCATCAATATCTAAGTTCTCAAAAGTATAATTACCTGAAGTTTGCCCACTGATTAGTTGAACATTCTGATAATTATCTTTCCCGTTCTCACTTAATTGTAATTGATAAGTTTGGTTTGCGTTCAATGAGTAGGCAATCTCAAAACTTTCATCCGATAGTATTTCTAAACTATTAAGGCTTGCAGCAGATTCTTGTTGATCAATGGGTATAAAAGATTCAGATGAGGTATTATTTTGACAGTTATTATTTCCAGTTCCATCGAAAAAGGGAGTTATTGATACGGTATATTCTATTTCAGGATCAGCGTAAGTATGACTTATTGGAAAATCACTGGACTGAACGCCTGTAAGATTAGAACCATCACCAAAATTTATATCATAACGGTCATAAATATCATTTTCTTGATTTAAATCAAAAATTGTATTGTCAGTACAATTCGATATTAACACCTCTACGGGTATTGATTCAAATATACTAACCGATATACTGTCATATACTTGATCATTTGGCAATTGCCTTAAAAATAATATATCGAAATTTCCTGCGTCATTATAGATAAAGCTGAAATCATCTGAAGACTGTGCTGGATTACCGAAGCATGAATTATTTGCTGCTAGATCCGATAAATCAGCATCAAAACAGATAAATACAGTACCTACGGTGTCTGTTGGAGTAAGAGTAATTCTTGTACCTTCACAACCTTTCAAATAATTTACTGTAAATAAACCATTTTCACTTTCAAAACTTCCTTGAGCTAAAAGTGCAAATGATAAAACAGTAAGAAATATAGATAATAATAGCTTTCTCAAATCTTGTAATTTTTAATAAAGTGTACTGCCTTCACTATGTCATCATGCAGTACTCGATCATCCTCAATCAACGAAACATCTTTTCTAAAATTACTAATTATTTTTTCTAATTGAGAACTTGTCCTCAATGGCCGTCTAAATTTAATAGCTTGAGAGGCATTTATCAACTCTATTGCTAATATCTGATATGTATTTTCTATGATTTTATACAATTTAGTTGCGGCATTTGCTCCCATACTTACATGGTCCTCTTGTCCGTTTGATGAAACAATGCTATCTACGCAAGCAGGAGTACATAATTGTTTACTCTGACTCACTAAACTAGCAGCACTATATTGTGGTATCATTAAACCCGAATTTAAACCCGGATTCATTACCAGAAAATCAGGTAATCCTCTGCTTCCAGAAATCAACTGATAAGTTCTTCTTTCTGATATATTACCCAGTTCAGCTAGCGCTATAGCTAAAAAATCAAGCGCTAATGCAAGAGGCTGACCATGAAAATTCCCACCTGATATTATTTCACCTTCTTCAGGAAAAATATTGGGATTATCCGTTACTCCCGCTAACTCTTTTCCAACTATTGACTTAACATATTCTATGGCATCGTAACTTGCACCATGCACTTGTGGAATACACCTAAAACTATAGGGATCCTGCACATGCACTTTTTCCTGCTTGATTATTTCGCTACCCTCTAGTAGTTCCAAAATCTCTTTTGCTACGATCTTCTGCCCATCCTGATTTCTGATCAGATGAATTTTTGAATCGAAAGGTTCGGGTCTTCCATCAAAAGCATCTAAAGAAAGAGCTCCAATATGGTTAGCCCAATTTATAATTTCCTCCGCAGCTAAAGCAGAATGCACTCCAAAAGCATTCATGAATTGAGTACCATTTAAAAGAGCAAGACCCTCCTTCGCTTTTAAATGGATAGGCTCCCAATTTTTCTCTTTTAATAATTGCTCACCACTAATTTTTTTGCCTTGAAAATAAACTTCACCTTTTCCAATTAACGGTAGCGATAAATGAGCTAATGGTGCTAAATCTCCTGAAGCCCCCAATGAACCTGATTCGTAAACAACTGGAAATATATCATCATTATAGAAATCTATGAGCCTATTAACGGTTGCTAATTGTACACCACTATGACCATAAGTTAGGGACTGAATTTTTAGCAATAGCATAATTTTAACTATGCGTTGATTAATTTCAGGACCAGTCCCACAAGCATGAGACATCACTAAATTAACTTGAAGTTGCTCTAAATCAGATTTTGAAATATTTCTATTGTATAAAGAACCAAATCCTGTATTAATTCCATACACTGGATCCTCAGAGCTTTGTATATGGTTATCTAAAAAATTTCTGCAGTTCTCTACAGCTTCAATGGCTTTATTAGCTAATTTGATTTTTAAATCATCAGCTAATATCCTCCTTATATTGGCAAGGCTTAGGTCGTGATTACCAAGCTCAAAAAAATTGCTCATAGTTTTAAAAATGTTTCAATATGCTATCCAAATTAAGGTTATCCTGAGTTCCATCCTGCATATTTTTAAAAGTAAGTTGGCCGGTTTTCACCTCTTCTGAACCAACCAAAATCACATATGGAATCTGTTTATCATTGGCGTATTTCATTTGCTTTTTTAGCTTTACTGGCTCAGGATAAAGCTCCGCTTTAATGTTAGCATTTCTTAATCTTTGTAGAACCTTCAAACTATATTTCCAGCTTTCATCATCAAAGCTAACAATTAATACTTGAGTGCTACTCTCGGAATTTTCAGGGTATAATTCTAATTCATCCAATACGTCATAAATTCGATCTACACCAAAAGAAATTCCTACTCCTGACACATCAGGCAAACCAAAAGTATCGGTTAAGCCATCATATCGACCGCCTCCACAGATGCTTCCCATTTTTACATTTTGTGGCTTTACTTCAAAAATAGCCCCTGTATAATAGGATAGCCCTCTTGCTAAGGTAACATCTAATTCAAGTTCTGGAACATTGGCCCCAAATGAATCTAATATATCAAAAACTTCATTTAACTCAGCTAATCCTTTTTGCCCTAGCTCAGAGTTTGAAAGGAAATCCTTTAAAAATGCTAACTGATCTTTATTACTACCCGATAATGAAAATAAAGGACTTAAGGTATCAATAGCAGATTGCTCAAAACCTCGCTCAATTAATTCTTCTTTTACCTTTTCTTCACCAATTTTATCAAGCTTATCAATCGCAACTGCAAAATCAGTTTCTTTACCTGCAGCGCCCATTACTTCAACTATACCCGAAAGAATTTTTCGATTATTGATTTTTATAGCATATTCTAAACTATCAGGCTTTTTAGTTTGCAGAAGCTTGAAAACTTCTTGGATCATCAAAACAATTTCCGCTTCGCAAAGCATAGAGTCAGTACCAATAGCATCTGCATCACATTGATAAAACTCTCTATATCTTCCTTTTTGAGGTCGATCTGCCCTCCATACGGGTTGAATTTGATAACGCTTAAATGGAAAGCTTAAGTTATGTTGATTCATTACTACATAGCGCGCAAAAGGAACTGTAAGATCGTATCTTAGGCCTTTCTCCGAAATCTTAGGTTGTAGTAATTTGGAATCTTTTAAATCTGACTCTTGAGTTTTTGAAAGAAAGTCTCCAGAGTTTAATATTTTGAAAAGTAATTGATCGCCTTCATCTCCATACTTACCTTGTAAAACACTTAGGTTTTCCATGGCAGGCGTTTCAATTGGAGCATATCCGTATTTTTGATACACCTTTTTGATGGTATCTAAAATGAAATGCCTTTTAGCCATTTCTGCTGGTCCAAAATCACGAGTTCCTTTAGGTATTGAAGGCTTTTGCTTACTCATTTCTTATTCTTTAATTTGGCGCAAATCTACGAATTTTGTTATAAAAATCTGCCTTTAACAAAAGTTTGACCCAAGTTTCACTCACTACTTTTCTTTACCAGCCGAAGTAAAAAAAGAAAAGCTTTTGAATGAATCAAAGCTTTTGAATGGATTAGTTAGAAAATACTGAATGTACTCAGCTGATCTATAAAATGAGGAATCACTCCAGGCCAAATCGCAACGGTAATCACTATTCCATATAAAGCACCAAATAAATGGGCATCATGATTAATATTTCCAGCTTGCCTTTTCCCTTGATAATAGGAATAAATAATATAAATAGCACCGAATATAAAGCCTGGCAAGCATAGAATACCATATAAACAAAGATCAGACATTGGGTTAAAAAGAATACTGCTGAAAACAACAGCAGAAACTGCTCCTGAAGCACCTAAAGCATTATAATTTGGGTTGTCCTTATGTTTTATTAAGGTTGGAATATCTGCTATTACGATAGCTGACAAATAGAAGGCAACATAAAGTATAGTTCCATAACTACTAATCTGGTTGAAATAGAATTCAACAGCATCACCAAAAAAGTAGAGCGTTAGCATATTAAAAATCAAGTGCACATAATCAGCGTGTAGAAAGCCTGAAGTAATCAGTCTATAAAACTGTTTTCTATGCACTACTTGATATGGATTAAACATCCAGGCATACATTCTTGTATGATTATTAAATGCAGGAATACTGATAATGCAGGTAACAATTATAATGATTAAAGTAGTACTCATTATTGCTCTCTGTTTATTAAATAGGTGAAAAATTCTTTTATGATTTCTTTCTTGTCATTCGATGCTTCCAAATCAGATAAATTTTGAAACGCCTTCTCGAAATACTCATTCATCTTTCTTTCTGTAAGCTCTTTTATTTTTAGCTCATCATAAATCTTTCGAACTGCTATTACTTTCTCATTCTTATCAAACTCCTCCTTTTGTAGCCAATCATTAAGCTCTACTTTATTTTCACCTTGCGCTAATTCTTTTGCTTTTATTAATAAATAAGTCTTTTTGTTTGCAATGATATCCCCGCCTACTTGCTTGCCAAATTTATCTTGATCAGCATATACATCTAATAGATCATCCATCAATTGAAACCCAATTCCCGCATTTACTCCCATTTGATAAAGCAAAGCTTGATCTGCTACATTATCCATTGCCAGTATACCTCCAAATTCTAAACTAAAACCAAGCAAAACTGCTGTTTTTAGTCGAATCATATTGATGTATTCCTTTTCATGTACAACATCTTCCTCTTCAAAATTCATATCAATTTGTTGGCCTTCACAAACCTCTATTGCACATTGATTAAATTTCTCAAGAATTACCTTCAACTTATCAGTAGGGCAATATTCAATTAACTGTTGGTAGGCTTTCACTAACATCACATCTCCAGATAAAATAGCCACGGGACTATTCCACTTTTCATGAACTGTTTCTTTCCCTCTTCTTAAAGGAGCATTGTCCATGATGTCATCATGCATCAGCGTAAAGTTATGAAACACTTCAACCGATACAGCTGCAGGGATTATATCCTTGGGTTCCGGATGATAAAGCTGATAAGCAAGCATAGTTAAAAGAGGTCGCATTCTTTTCCCTCCTAATGACATAATGTAGCGAATGGGTTCATATAATTCCCTAGGTTGTTCACCAAAATTTTCTTTTTCAATTGCTGAGTTAATTGATACTATATATTCTTTAATAGATGCGTTCATATTCAAATTTTAAAACCTAAATATAGCCTTAATTAAAAGCCCGAAAAATGAAAACTAGCTAAAACTAAAAAGGATTAAAGTTTTTGACTGAAATAGTGTAGAATAATTTGATCCTTTACTTTCTTCTCAAGACAAAATCTGACTTTAGTAAGAATTTTTTATTATAGATATTCTCTATTTTATTATCCAAAATATCAATCTATTCTTTTAGAGTAAGAATTGCTAAAAAATAATGATAGCCTTACCTTTGCAACTCAATTGGACGGGAGGTTTTGTAATCATTAGATTGAGACCAACTGATAAATTGAATTAACAATTAGAAATTTAATTTTTTAAATCTAAAACTTAAAAGAATAGTATGTCTTTAGTAGGAAAAAAAGCCCCAGTATTTAAATCAGGAGCAGTAATTAACGGAGAAGAAATAGTAGAAGATTTCTCATTAGAGCAGTACATTGGTAAAAAAGATGTTATGTTCTTCTTCTATCCAAAAGATTTCACTTTCGTTTGCCCAACTGAGATATTGGCATTCCAAGAGAAATTAGCTGAGTTCGAAAAAAGAGGTGTTGCTGTTATAGGTGCATCTACTGACACAGAAGAAACTCACTTAGCTTGGTTATTAACTCCACAAGAAAACGGTGGTATCGAAGGTGTTAATTACCCATTAGTAGCTGATGCTTCAAAAACTATTGCTAACAACTTTGGTGTTTTAGCTGGTGATTGGAACTATAATGAAGAAGGTGAATTAATTTTCGAAGGTGCTCCAGTAGCATTTAGAGGTACATTCTTCATCGATAAGCAAGGAATTGTTCGTCATGAAACAATCAATGATTTACCATTAGGTAGAAATATTGACGAAATGTTAAGAATTGTGGATG
Source organism: Marivirga arenosa (assembly GCF_030503875.2). Lineage (NCBI taxonomy): Bacteria > Pseudomonadati > Bacteroidota > Cytophagia > Cytophagales > Marivirgaceae > Marivirga > Marivirga arenosa. The sequence continues at coordinate 3,636,901 of NZ_CP129968.2, forward strand.
CTTGGCAACACGTTGAAAAATACGGTGAAGTTTGTCCTGCAAACTGGGAAGAAGGAAAAGAAGCAATGGAAGAGTCTAGAGAATCTGTTTCTTCTTACTTAGCAAAAAACAAAAAATAATCTAATTGATTATTAAAAATAAAACCTGCCCTTTTTAAGAGCAGGTTTTTTTATGTTCATTGCCTAAAATACCATTAGCTTAAAACCAAGAGATTTTATACTCATCGAATTCATCCCCGTCAGCTACTGATTTAACGTACTCTACCTTTGGACTCACTGCCTTGGTTTTTCTAATTAGCTCATCAATTAAACCAAATTGTAAAGTACTATTAAATGTTTGAGTTCTTCTCATGATGATATGCTTAGGAGCTGTTTCCAAAATTTCCCATCCTCTTCCTTCCGGATCTTTAATCATCATGGATGCTACTTTTGCCAAACCTTCCATCATTTCTTTTGGAGAAGCATCACTAGTAATTAAACCATTCGCTAACATTCCAGAATAAGCCGTTGCACCAATCTTTCTTCCTAACCTTCTTGTATTAGCCTGACCTATTTGTGACTCAATCCAATTACACATTGAATTATAAGTTTCCATAGGTACAAATTTCATTGCGCTAGATAAGTCTAACCCATTTGCCATTCTTTTTAGCTCTCTTTGGTAAGAGTCTTTGCCTTCATAAAGATCAATAATGTCTTTTACGAAAGCTGATGATAACGTAACCCCCTCTGTTGAATTATTCATAACTTCATATTTTTTCTTCAAAAATACAAATTGAATACTTACGATATAAGGGTTAAATCACTTAGAAACGTATAGGTAAAATTACTTATTTTTCATTTTTTTGGCTAATCTATTAACTTTTTAATGGTCTACTTTCAACTAAATTTCGAAGCTTTAAGAATCGCTAAATATTTTGCATCTCTGATTTAACAAAATTCATCAATTGACTAATATTTTCTTTACTAAAATCAAACTTAATATTTGCTTTTTCATATACCTCTGGAATTGACTTTGTATATCCAAGCTTTAAGGCTTCCATATAAGATTCCAATCCTTTTTCAGGATTTTCCTTAAAATTCTTCCATACTGCAATTGCACCCAGTTGAGCCATCCCATATTCTATATAATAAAAGGGTACCTCAAAAAGATGCAGCTGTTTATGCCATAAATAATCCTTTATCTCTTCTAAATCTGACCAATCCGTAAAGGAATCAGAAAAGGTATCAAATATTTTATTCCAAGCTTTCTTTCTATCTTCTAAGGTATGGTTAGGATTCTCATACACCCAATGTTGGAATTTGTCAATGGTAGCTACCCAAGGAAGTGTTTGAATAATCCCTTCTAAATGTTCTGTTTTGGCTCTTTTCAGCTCTTCTTCATCATCAAAAAATATATCCCAATAATCTAAGGTGATCAATTCCATACTCATTGAAGCCAATTCCGCTATTTCAGAAGGCGGATTCTTAAATTCTGTTAATTCTAAATCATTCATTAAAAAAGAATGCACAGCATGCCCACCTTCATGTAAAAGCGTTACCATATCTTGTAGCGTAGAGGTAGCATTCATAAATATGAAAGGTACTCCTGTTTCTGACAATGGGTAATTATAACCGCCAGGTGCTTTCCCTTTTCTGGATTCTAAATCGAGATGTTTCATCTCAATCATTTTCAGCAAACAATCGCCTAAATAAGGATCGAGCTTATTAAAAACCCTAATGGTTTTAGCGGTTAAGTCTTCTGCATCATTAAATGGTTTTAGTGATTCCTTGCCCGAAGTATCCACAGCTTTATCCCATGGTTTTAAAGTAATTAAATCTAATTTCTCCTTTCTTTCCTTAGCTATTTCATTTAAAAGTGGAACTACTTCTTTTTTTACGGATTCATGAAAATCAAAGCAATCTTGGGGAGTATAATCAAACCTTCCCATTGATTTGAACATATAATCACGGTAGTTGGCAAAAGCTGCATTTTTAGCCACATCTGTTCTGAGCCTTATAAGTTCTGAAAATAATTCATCTAATTTTGTTTTATCTTCTAATCTTCTGTTGGCTATTTTTTTATAAATACTTTCCCTTAATTCTCTGTTGGTTGATTTAAGCATAACCGCTGCTTGCTGAAGGGTTAATTGCTTGCCTTCATATTCAATTTCCATTCCGCCTAATATGGTCCCATATTTCTGGGAAAGACTTGATATCTCAGTTTCTAACGGAATATTCTCTTCTCTATAAATTTCAACATCTTTCTCCATTTCTCTGATCATGATGTCAAAACCATCCTTCTCTCTTACAGCAGCAAGAAATGGAGAAGATAATGCTTTTTGATTTAACTTATCGGTATAGGGAGCTATATGTGGTTGAATATTTCTTACAAAATCTTCAAATGATTCTGCTAGCTTTTCATCGGCAGTATCACAAGTCATCTTTATATATCGCCAAGCCATTTCCTCTGAAACAACCGCCTCCAATTCACTTAATTTATGAAACCAAGACTCTAATTCTTCTCCTGAATTAATTTCATCATTCAGCAAAGTCTCAAAATAAGGCTTTAATGTTTCCCAATCCTTTACTTTAAAGTTTTTAGGTAAATACTTTCTTTCCGGTATATGAAATTCCATAATTTAACTTTTTAAAATAAAAAAGAGGACAATGTCCTCTTTCTGTATTACTAATATTTTGGATGTATGTTTTATCCTATTTCGATTTTAACATCATTTGAAGTAGGGTGTCCTACACAATTCAATACAAAGCCCTCTTCTTTCTCTGCTTCTGATAATCCTTCATCTTCTTCCATTTCTACAGTACCAGACAATAATTTACCTCTACAGGCTGTACACAAACCACTTTGGCAAGAGAACGGCAAATCAATATCTAAGTCTAGGGCCGTTTCTAATATTGTTTTACCTGCAGGAACAGGGAATTTGTGCTCCTCACCATCAAAAAGAATAGTCACTTCATATTCTTCTCCTCCTTTAGATTCAGGTGCTTTTTTCTCGGCTTTATCAATAGTGCCCTGAACAAAACTTTCCTTAAATACATTTGACTTATCTACCCCGAAATTGTCCAGATAGATCTCAACATTTTTCATCATCCCTTCAGGACCACACATTAAATATTGAGTTTGATCATTACCCCAGTTTGGAATTCTATCTAAAATTTTCTTTAGCATTTCCTCATTCAACAAGCCTGATTCACCTTGCCAGTTAATAGGGGCATCATCCAAAATATGAATGACATGCATTCTACCTTCATATTGATCTTCAAGCTCATCAAACTCTTTCTTAAAAATTACTGATTCAAGATTTCTGTTGGCATAAATTAATGAGATAATGCTATCAGGTTCAGCATGAAGTATTGATTTTGAGATTCCCATCATTGGAGTAATACCACTTCCTCCGGCAAACATAATCAAATGACGTTTCTTGCTGGCCTCTACAGTAGTGGTAAAATTACCCATTGGTTCTAAAACCTGAAGTTTATCACCTTCTTTTAGGTTATCATTCAAATGGTTTGACATTTTACCATTCTGAACTCTTTTTACTGTTACCGCAGGATAATCATCAACCAAGGGTGAAGTACATAAGGAATAAGCCCTTCTTACACTTTCTCCATCTATATCTGTTATAAGTGTTAGAAATTGACCAGCCGTATAGGTCATTTCCCATTCAGGCTTCTCAAATTCTATGATGATAGAATCTGCTGTTGCATTAATCACCTTACGAACCGTTAGTTCTTTATATCTGCTTGATTTCTTAGTTTCTTTATCTTCTTTCTTTTTGAAAAAATTAAATGCCATTCCTTTTAAGTTTTATTTGAGTTAACTCAATGTTTCCATAATAGTTAGACAAAATTAATAAGCTTTATCAATTAATGCTCATTAATTACAAAAATGCTCAGAAAATCAATAATTTTAGTAAACTTTCCTTTTCATTAGTTAGTTAAAAAATAAAAAATTGAGATTATGGCAAGACCGAATATAAAATTGATCAACGCGATTAGGACTGCAGCCAAAAGAATTAATGATGGTTCGCATTATCAATGGGGACATATGGGTGGATGTAATTGTGGACATTTAGCTCAGGAGTTAACCCCATATTCTAAAAGAGAAATTCATGAATATGCAATGCGTAAATCAGGTGATTGGACTGATCAAGTTCAAGATTACTGTGGCACCAGTGCTATGCCTATGGATGAAATCATTTCAAGCATGATGGAATCTGGCTTGGAAAGAAAGGATATGATCGATTTAGAAAGATTGAAAAATCAGGAAGTAAGAAGATATATGGGAGACAGAGGGGTGAAGCTTTATCATAACAATAAACAAGATGTAGTTGATTACATGATAGCTTGGGCTGATTTGCTAGAAGAGCAGCTTATATCTGATATTCAATTACCTGAAAATATTGAAAAAGAAGAGCAAATCTCCATTGAAGAACTAAGCCTTGTGGAATAACATTTTAATTATCCGAAGCTTGATGGTTTCAGGCTTTTTATACTCCTACATAATAAAAAAGGGATGTTAAAACATCCCTTCATTTATATTATATAGTAATATATTATGCTATTTGAGCATCAATTTTGTCAGCCAATACTTGTTTAGGCACTGCACCGATTTGTTTGTCAACTACTTCACCGCCTTTAAATACTAATAATGTTGGTATACTTCTGATACCAAACTTAGCAGATACATTTGGGTTTTCATCTACATTCACTTTACCGATGACAGCCTTACCATCATAATCTCCGGCTAATTCTTCAACTAACGGACCGATCATTTTACATGGTCCACACCACTCAGCCCAAAAGTCAACCAATACTGGTTGATCAGATTTCAATATTTCTTCAAAATTGCTGTCAGTTATTTCTACAGTACTTGCCATTTTCTTTTTATGTTTAATTCTGATTTTCGAAACGTAAAGATAGAAAAAATTGTTGCTACATGTATTTCAATTTCAGTAACAAATGTCACATGAACGACTTTTATTGTTATATAACAAGAAAAATTATAGCTTCTCTTCTACTTTACCACATTTTAACATTTTATCCCCAAAATATGGGTTTCTAATTTCTTCCTTATCACTTAACCAAAAAGCCCCCTTATTGTTAAATGCCATTGGGCAGTATTGCTTATAAACCGTCTCCTTTTTGCTATCTGCATTTTCTTTCACTAAAGAGTAAACTTCCTTACTTAAGTCTTCAAATCCTTTTCTTATTTCTTCAACATCTTCTTTTTCATGCATGCTTTCAGAAATAGATTTAATTTGTTCCATTTCAGAACTTACAGATTCTAATAATTTAGCTAATGAAGATTTCGCTTCTTTCGCATCAGTTTTTACTAAAGCATCTTTAACACTGAAGTATGAAGACAATATACCCTTCAATTGCTCAGAACTCACTTCAGTTCCAGCTTTTAAAACCACTTCCTTCTTTGGCTCTTTTTCTTGGGAAGCTTGTTCTTCAGACTTTTTCTCTTGATTACAAGCGGATATCGCTAAGGTTAAAGCAAAAATTGATAAAAATACTTTTTTCATTTTCTTAAGATTTATAATGGTTACAAAATTAATTAATAATGTTTACTAATTGAGTCTTTTATGACATCATTTGGTACTTACAAAAACTGTAAGTAACAAATAGAAAAACGATTCGAATTAGAAGGTTTTTGAAAACATCTCCGCCCACTTATTTCATAAATTTGAGATATTAATTGATATAAAAGAGATTCAAAATTATCCCAATGGATAGCCATCCATAGGCTATAAAAGCAATATATTTTAAGGTTTTTTCAAATGCTGGACTTTTAGGAGCCATTTCTTTGTGATACATGATATCTTTTCCCTTTGCAAAACCGAAATATATCAATACAGCTGAAATCAATACAAAGCCGACATTCATGTAAAACGTATAATTGAACTTAAAAAATTCTTGTTCGGATATGGATACTGAATTGAATTCAGGCAGCATATCAAACCACTGAAAACCGTAATGTAAACCTAAAGAGGCTACAATTAAGGAAGTAAATAATAGGAACAAAATGAATAAACTCATTTTCCATCCATAGTATTTGGCGTTAATTCTTAAAACTGGAAATACGACCAAATCACTGAAAATAAACGCCATGACTCCAGCAAAACTTACCCCTTTACCAAAAAGTAAAGCTGCTAAAGGAATATTACCCATAGATCCAATAAAAGTAAGGAATGCAGCAAAGGGGCCAACCAATACATGTTCTAATAAGGTAAAAAAACTAAATGATGCCGTTTCGGTATTGGTATTGATAAATAATGTTTCAAAAAACCTATCTGGTACAAAAGCCGCTACAATTCCAGCTATTGTAAAGCCTATAGTAACATCTTTCCAAACCATTTTCCACTCCATGAAATACTGCTTCCCTACTTTTGACCATTCTTTTTGAGATTTCACTTTTTCACTAAAGGATTTATCATCACTATGATCATGTTCTTCAGAGCCTAAGTTTTCCTTTGCTTTTTTAATTAGCTTTTTTGGCTTAATAATTTTAATTAAAAGCCAACTTACTAAAATGAGAATAATACCTCCTACATATTCACCTACTACAAATTGCCATCCTAGAAAAATTGAAATTACAATACCCAATTCAATGACGAGGTTGGTGGAGGATAATAAAAAGGCAATAGAAGAAACAAAGCTTGCTCCTTTTTGAAATAGGGATTTAGCAGAAGCTAAGGCCGAAAAACTACAAGAGCTGCTAATAAATCCAAAGAAAGTTCCTAAGAATACAGACCTAGCTCCTTCACCGCCCATTGTTTTCTGCATTTTATCTTCTGTAATAAACACTTGAATAAAACTGCTGATGGCGTATCCTAAAATAAAAGCCCATAGAGCCATCCAAAAAAAACCTATAGTTGTTGAGGCGGCATTAGCCCAATTCATCAAAAAATCATTCATAATAATTAGTTTAAAATTTAACTAGCTATTGATGTTCTAAAAAAAATAAAATCATTACTTATAATACTTCCGTCACTTCACCACAACTGAGCATACTCGAGCCAAAATAAGGGTTCATTACAGGTTTCTCTCTACTTAACCAATCCGCTCCTTTATTATTGTCTGCCATTGGGCAGTGTTGTAGATAAAGTGTTTCATTATGCGGTTTGAACGTCTTTGTTAACTGAATCATCCAATCTGATAAAGCAATGAAGTTTTTTCTCAGCCCTTCTATATCTTCTTGATGCTGAATATGCTCTAGGATTTTCTGCATTTTTTTATGGTAACCCATCCATAATTCATGAGAATCATCCCTAAAAACTTCCATATCTACATTTTGAAAAGCTAACTTTAGTTCTTTTGATTTAGAAATTGAAGTAGAAAAATCATCTTGTATTAATGCATCTTTTAATTCAAAATAAGAATCGAAAAGTGGCTTAAATTCAAGTTTAGCTTCTTGAGAAAGCTCTACTGATTCCATTTTTTTAGCACTCATCATGCTAGGCTTTCCTGCTAACTGTGCAGCAGCATCAATACTAAAAGTGCCTGCTACTGCTATTACTTCTCCTTCATTCAAGCCTGATGTAACTACAAAGCTATCGTTTAGCGCCAGCCCTAAATCTACTTCTCGCATAGTGAAACTGATGCCGGATTGCGTTTCTTCTTTTACATAAACAACAGATCTTTTACCTGTCCACATAACGGATGATTTTGGAACTATGATTGCTGAACTATCAAACTGTTTAAATTGAATATTTGCAGTTACCAACATTTCAGGCTTCAATAGTCCTTCCCCATTCTGAATATTAGCTCTTACTTTTACGATTCTACTTATAGGATCCACTTTAGGAGATATGAAATCGATTTTAGAAGTAAACTCTTTTGATGGAAATGATTGAACATGAAATTTTACTTCACTCCCCAATTTCACAAATTGAATATCTTGCTCATAAACATCTAAATAAACCCATAATTTAGATAGATTATCTAGCTCAAATAAAGGCTCTCCCTTATTTAGGTACTTCCCTTCGGTGATATTTAGCTTTGATATATAGCCCGAAAAATCGGAAATGATATTAAATGTTTCTTTTACTTTGCCAGCCTCAATAATGCTTTGAATTTGCTGATTTGATAATTTCCAATTCTGTAATTTCTGTTGTGCAGCTTCATAATAGGAAGGATTATTTTCTCGCTGCTTATATGCCAGCAATAATTCTTCTTGCGCGGTAAGCAATTCAGGAGAGTATAGTTTCCCTATTATTTGTCCTTTTCTAACAAACTCACCTTCATAATTAACATAGAGTTCCTCTACCCTGCCTGGAAAATGTGCTGATTGAGTATATTCTTGATTTTCATTTTCTTGTAGTTTACCTGCAACCAAAATTTCCTTTTCAATCATGGCTTTTTCAACTGTAGCAGTTTCTACACTTGCTAATTTCATTGCAGTTGAAGACATACTCACTGCATTTGCACTTAATCCGTCTTGATTATCCGATTCTGAAAGTGGTATTAAATCCATTCCACAAATCGGACAATCTCCTGGTTCATTTTGTCTTACTGATGGATGCATGGAACAAGTCCATATCTGATTTTCTGCTTCCATATTTTGTGAATTGCCTTCTTGCTCATGTTGAGGATCAGAGGAACCATTTAGAAAAAATCCTATTAGCGTGCCCACTACAACACTAGCTAAAATGATAATGATATTGATTTTATTTAATTTCATGATCTTCATGATTTAATTCTATTTAAATATTTATTAAAGCTGTCTTTTAGAGGTTAAGTAATTATACTTTTCAATTAAAGTCGCTTGTTTTGCTTTTGCTATAGTTTCTAGCTTTTGGTATTTCAATAATTGTTGTCTACTTCTTAATAACTCTTCAAATTCTACCCCAGAAGCCGTATAAGTCTTTTCCAATATTGACAGCCTATTATTTACCTTTTCAATTTGTCGCCCGAACAACGATATGTACTCTAACTGTTTATTAATTTCATAAAGTGTAGAAGCATTCTCTGTACTTAAATCATTTAATAAATTTTCCTTTTTTAATTGGTATTGCTCTTGGATCAATTCTGCTTCCTTGATTTGAGCTTTATATTTTTTCCTGAAAATGGGTAAGCTAACACTTACCATTGGCATCAAAACATCCTTACCATTATCACTGGAGGTGACATCGTTTCTTTCACCTACAATCACATAATCGAGCCCCACTCCAATTTTTGGAAGTGATTGCTTTCTAATAGATTCAATCCTTTCTTTTGAGGACTCTTTTTTATAATCAATAGCCTGAACTAAAGGATGGTTTTGAAAAGCTGTATCCAAAGATATTTTAGACTCAAAGCCTGCTATGATAGGAATTGAATTAAGCTCGGGTTCCGTTTCCGAATTCAAAATATTCTGAAAAGCAGTCAATAATGATGGATACTTATCTTCAAGAAGTAATAGTTCGGTTTCAGCCTCATCAATCATGATATCCACACGAAGAACATCCACCATGCTCGCTTTTGAATTACTCAGCTTTCGTTCTGCTAAAGCTTTATATTCGTGAAGAATATCAATATTCTCCTTTTCAAGTTTTTGTAGTTTATGGTTTTCAAGAATATCATAATAAGATTGAGCTACTTTCCAATACAGCTTATTTCTACTATCTAAAAAATTCTGAAAGTATGATTCTGCTTCTAAAGCTGCTGCATTTTCATTTGCCTTTAATGTCCCAAACCAAGGAAACATCTGACTCAGACTAAACTTTGCCAACTGCGGCCCCACTCTGGTTTCTACAGGTGAAATAAAATATCCTATTGAAAAATTTGGGTCTGCTAATGCTGAAACTTGAGGCAACTTTTGAAGTGCCGCTTCATACGCTTTATAATCTGACAGTATAGCTGGATTATTTTTAACCGCAATTTCAAAGTACTCTTGCACTTTCAATTGAGTTTCCTGAGAATTAGAGCTATAGGAAAACAAAAGCATTGAAATAATGCACAGGAAAAATTTGCAATATTTATTTTTTATTGATGTGTCCATTTTCATCTATTTAATAATCTAATTATTAGATTTATTTGTCATCATTTCTTTTTTAAGCTTACTCTCTTCTTTAATTGCATAAAGCACAGGAATTAAAAAATAGGTAATAGATGCAATTAACATTCCCCCAAATGCTGGAATAGCCATAGGCACCATTATATCAGAGCCTTTTCCGGTTGAAGTTAAGATTGGAAGTAAGGCAATAATGGTTGTAGTAGATGTCATTACCGCTGGCTTTATTCTTTTTTGTCCTGCTGCAATCACAGCTAGCTTCACATCCTTTAAAGTATTAGATTTTCTTTTAGCAAAACTCTGATCAAGATAGGTAGCCATTACTACACCATCATCTGTAGCAATACCAAACAAGGCTATAAATCCAACCCAAACTGCCACACTCAAATTGATAGTTTGAATCTGAAATAAGGATCTAAAATTAATACCGAAGCCGTCTATATTTAAAAACCAACTTTGATCATATAACCATAACATGATGAACCCTCCACTGAATGCCAAAGCAATTCCTGTGAATACCATCATACTCGTTAAAACAGATTTAAACTGAAAATAAAGTATTAGGAAGATAACCAAAAGTACTATTGGTACAATGAAACTTAATCTCTTCTCTGCTCTAATTTGATTTTCATAACTTCCTGAAAATTTATAATTAACTCCTGTAGGCACTTCAATCTCACCAGCATCCATCTTTTGCTGAATTAATTTTTTTGAATCTTCTACTGCCGTAACCTCTGCAAACCCATCCTTTTTATCAAATAATACATACCCTACCAGGAATGTGTTTTCACTTTTAATAGCTTGAGGACCTCTCTCATATTTTATATCTACAATTTGCCCTAAAGGAATTTGATAATCAGTGGGTGTACTAATTAACATTTTTGATAAATTCTCAGGATTATCTCGCAGCTCTCGTGGATAGCGAACTCTAACAGGAAAACGTTCTCTACCTTCCACTGTATTGCTAATCACCATTCCACCAATTGCAGTCTCAATAAACTGTTGAACATCTTCAACAGTCAAACCATACCTGGCAATTTCCTGCCGATCAATATCCAGTAGCATATAAGGTTTCCCAACTATACGATCCGCAAATACCGCTTCAGATTTTACAGAGTTTACCTCTTTCAACACATCCTCTAATTCGAGGGAGAATTTTTCTATTGAACGCAAATCAGGTCCAAATACTTTAATCCCCATAGGTGCTCTCATTCCGGTTTGAAGCATCACTAATCGAGTTTCTATAGGCTGTAGTTTTGGAGCTGAAGTTACACCTGGGATTTTAGTAGCTTTAGTAATCTCATTCCATATATCATCTGGAGTTTTAATATGATCCCTCCAATTTCTAAAATAAAGACCGTCTTTATCTGAGATTAGGAACTGTTTGAAATTACCATTTACTATCTGTTCAATTTCAGTTTGAATTCTTTCATCTAACTCCTGACCTTCCACATTAATGAATTTCCTGCTTTTTGTAGAAAAATAGATTTCCTCAGGAATATCATTTACTGATTTTAAACGCTCAGAATTTATGTAGAAATTGCCATCAGAATTAATTTTAAACCTCTGCCTTTCTCCTTTTTTATTTAGAATAAATTCTGGTTTATAATTTATGATATTTTCGAACATTGAAACCGGTGCAGGATCTAAAGCGGATTCTGCCCTACCTAATTTCCCTACCGTTAAGTCAACTTCAGGGATATTGGTTAGGATCATATCAAGCTGTCCTAAAACTTTACGGTTGTAGGCAACACCAGAGTGAGGCATAGAAGTAGGCATAAGCAAAAAGCTTCCTTCATTTAATGATGGCATAAACTCTTCTCCTATACCTGGAAATGTATTCGATAAAGTAATCCAAGGTTCTGATTCATCAATATCAAAACCTACTTTTTCAAAGACCGAAGAAACAAATCCGAAAACCGTATTAAAACCCAACCAAATTACAATTCCAATCAGAATCAAAAATGAAGGAATCGTTAAAAAGGTCTTTTTGTATTCTAAACATAGGTGTAAAATAGACTTATAATAAGCTTCTATCAAAATGAAAGCCGATAGAATTATTCCTACAATAATCCCAACAAAAATAAAATTTGAAAACAATGACTTGGCAGGTCCAAGAGGCAGCCAATATTCAGCTAACAACCAAAGCACTGCAAACAATATGATAATTATATCAGCCTTATTGATTATCCATTTTAGAATCTTATTTAAACTTATATCTCTTTTGACTACTGCAGATTTTACAATCCCCATGATTCCAAAAAGAAATAGTACAACACCTGACCAAGTATGACCAAAAATGATCAAAATTAAGCCTGCAAATAGTAAAACTGGATCTATTAAACGGATAAACCACTTATTTTTCAATTTCAAACCAAAAAATAAATGAGCCAGAGCAGGTAATATTAATAAGCTGACCAAAAGAGCTGCAACCAATGCAAAAGTCTTAGTAAATGCCAGTGGGCTAAATAATTTCCCTTCAGCAGCCTGTAAAGAAAAAACAGGGATGAAACTGACTATGGTAGTAGAAACCGCAGTCAAAATTGCACCTGATACTTCTGAAGCTCCTCTATAAATGACATCAATTAGTTTATCTCCAGCTTTTGACTCATCTAGGTGTTTTATAATATTCTCAGTCAGAATAATTCCCAAATCCACCATGGTTCCAATAGCGATGGCTATACCTGAAAGGGCTACTATATTTGCTGTAATTCCCACATAGCGCATGACTATGAATACAATTAGAATGGCAATTGGCAACAAAGAAGAAATTAATAGAGAAGCCCTTATTCTGTAAACCATTATGGTAATTACCAATATTGAAATCAGTACTTGCAGGCTAAGAGCATCCTCAAGCGTATTAAGTGTTTCATAGATTAAATCAGATCTATCATAGAAAGGCACAATGGTAAGCTTACTTTCTGTTCCATCCGTTAAAGTTTTAGAGGGTAAGCCTGGTGCAATTTCTTTTATTTTTGTCTTAACATTGTTGATCACTTGCAGTGGATTTGCTCCATACCTTGCCACTACTACACCACCTACCACTTCAGCACCATCTTTATCCAAAATTCCTCTTCTTGTAGCGGGCCCTAAGCTTACACTTGCAATATCTTTAATACGAATCGGTGTATTATTCTCAACTGCTACTACAGCCGATTCTATATCTTCTTTATTCTTTATATATCCTAAACCACGAACTAAGTATTCCGCCTGGTTAATCTCTATAGTTTTAGCGCCAACATCTCTATTAGAATTTTTAACAGCTGAAAGAACTTTATTTAAGGATATATTATAGATTTTTAAAGCATTCGGATTTACATCAATTTGATATTCTTTTACAAAACCTCCAATTGATGCTACTTCAGATACATCTTCAGCTGCATTTAAACCATATTTCACATAATAATCTTGAACAGATCGGATTTCATCCAAATTCCAGCCTCCTGTAGGATTTCTATTCTGATCCCGACCTTCAATGGTGTACCAATAAACTTGTCCTAAAGAGGTTGCATCTGGCCCCAGGCTAGGCTGTACTCCTTCAGGCAATAGACCTTGAGGTATAGAATTCAGTTTTTCCAGTATTCTAGATCTGGTCCAGTAAAATTCATTTTCTTCATCAAAAATGATATAGATACTAGAAAAGCCAAAAATTGAAGAGCTTCTAATAGTTTTTACACCTGGAATACCTAATAAATAAGTGGTTAAAGGATAAGAAATTTGATCTTCAATATCCTGAGGAGAACGTCCCTTCCATTCTGTAAAAACTATTTGCTGATCTTCACCATAATTAGGAATAGCATCAACAGGAACTGGATTTGAAGGCAGGAAATTAATATTCCAACCAAAAGGAGCTACCGCTATTCCCCAGGCCACAAAACCTATCAATAAAATAAAGGTGACTAACTTATTATATAAGAAAAATTTAATAATTCGATTTAACATAAAATTACCATTGATTTAAACATAGATGTTTCATCAAAGGAGCATTTGCTCTCTTTGCTTGTTTAAAGCAATGGTAGTATTAAATCAAAAAGCTTTGGTAAAGTACTTCTAAAGAGGCTTTATAAAGTGGGGGATCGTCAAAATCTACAACGCTAAATCTCGCCTGATTATCTAGTGGACTAGAAAATAAATAATTAACCAAAACATAGATAACTGAAACAAAAGAAGATCCAGATTTCAGAATGGAATTACTTTCCTTCTCTTGCTGTATATCATCAACAGATATTTTTTGTGTTTCAGTTTTACAGCAGCCTTCATTATCAGATTGGTGCTTATGACAAGGCGGCATTTGTTCATCATCCTGATGGTGTGTGCAGTGCTGGTCACTTTTCGCCAAAGCCACATCTTGTAGGTTATCACCACAGTAGTGCTTATACATCACCGCACCCAAGCTTGTACTCAATACAAGAAAGGATAAAAATAGTGCTAGTATAGTTTTCTGCTTTGGCATGAGTTTCAATTACGAATGTAAATGTAAAAGGTTTTAAATGAACATAAAAATGTTACATTATCCAGATGATTTTAATAGAGCAATAATATTCATCTAGGTTAAGAAAAAATAAACTTTTTAAAACTTCTTATATAAAGCCCTGAATTTGAAAACTATTTATTCTCATTCAGGTTTATAGAAAAGTTATTTCAGATAACAATTTAGTTTTCATGTTCAATTAGGTTTGGCGACACGTTTAGTTCACGTGTCGCTTTTTTTATCTATTGCAAATAGTTCTATAAGGACAATACGTACAATTCTCTATTTTATTAGTTTGATCGAATTCTTGATCACTGATAAATATTTCCTCCAAGATTTTTTTTAATCCCTCCTCAAATTCATCCATCAGTAATACTGCATTATTCAGCTCTTTAGAATTCATTTTTAGTTTCTCAGAAAAATCATTTTGAAATAAACCTTTCCCATTATATAAACCTGGCATCACGCTCTTTTCGCCATCATAATCCGATGATTTAATGTATAGAAATGAATAAATTAAAGTTTGCATAGCAGCACCATTTCTATCTTTATGATCCCGGTCAAATAAGCTTTCAACATCCGGAAACCTAACCTCATCTCCTCCAGATTTATAATCGATAACTCGAATTGTATTTTCCTTTTCATCCAATCGATCAATAGAACCTTTCATTCTGATGTTGCAACCATTATCCAATGGTACTTTGTACTCAAATTCACCTTCAACGGCTTTTACAGTAAAAGGAGCAATTTTGATATCATAATCAAGAATTTGCGCTATCATTCTTTTCACCACATCTCTAATAATGATATTTCTTCCTTCAAACTTATACTCTTCTACATCTTTTCCATTTCCGTATAGATCAGCAAATTCTTTACGAACTATTTTATCTATATCCTTTTTTAATAAAATGATTTTATTCTGGTCCAGCGGTTCTCCTAAAACCTTCCCATAAAGCTCCTCCATGGTATGATGTAAAATATTACCAAAGTCAGCTGCATCCAAATCCTCACTTACTTCTTCCCTTTCTTTTAAGCCTGCTATGTATTTAAAATAAAACTGAAGCCTACAGTTTAAATAAGTTTTAAGTGCTGAGGCCGATAAATATCTTTCATCAGAATATTGATCAAGAATTGAACGAATCTCTTCATTTTTCCCAATACTGATGGGGTATGATTCTGCTGCCTGAGGATCTTGATTTAAATTTTGAAGTTTTATCTTTTCAGACTGAAGTCCTAATTCATATTGTAATTGTAAAAGATAACGACTAGGTTCTCCTCCTTTTCCACCAGTATTATCACTATTAAACATTAAATTAATTTCCTTAGATCGCTGAAGAAGTCTATAAAATAAATACGCATAAATAGCATCTCTTTGCTCTAAAGTGGGAAGGCCGTACGCTTTACGAATATTATAGGGGATGAAAGATTGATTACTAGCACCACCAGGAAAACTGTCTTCACTAATGCTTAGAAAATAAATGTGATCAAAATCCAGATTCCTAGATTCAAGTACTCCCATAATCTGAATCCCCTCAAGCGGTTCTCCTGAAAAGGGCACTCTTATAGATTGAATAATTCTATTAAATAACCGTATAAAAGCATTGATATCGAGTGATAGATCAAAATCGCTAATTATTTGTTCTAACTGACTTATTTGTTTGTATATCTCAGCAGTGAATTCTTGTTCAGTAGTTTCTATTTCCTCAGAATGAACAAATTGTAATATATTCCTTAAGTAAAGGAAATAATTTTCTGATCCATCTTTAAATAAAATCTTTATCAGCTCATTGTGTTCTTGAGTTTCTAGGAATAAATCCTCTAATTTCAATCGAATTAAATTATTGCTTTCTATATGTTGAATAAGTGATTTCGCCTCTTCCTCTAATAAATTCCCTACAAATGGATGCTTCAATACTTTTAACACATCTCTATGATTAAAGGAAATTTTGTCTTCATCAGTCCTACTATTTTTCTGTAAATGAAGGCAAGTATTCATTAATTGATAAATAGAAGCAAAACGCAGTGGATAGCCCATTGTAACATTCACCTTTTTGATATTTTCAGGTAATGCATACAAAACAGGGAATAGTAGGGTTTCATCTCCTAAAATTATTGCAGTTTTTTCAGGAAATTCTAAATTTTGCTTCAACAATAATTGCCCTAAAAATTTTGTCTGTGCAATATTTCCTTTTACCTCCGTAATATTTATTTGAGGTGTATTATCTAAGATTTTATTAGGCAAATCAGAAGGCATTGTCTTCCCTAAAATACTATGATTTGCGTATTCCCTGAAAAAATTTCCTGCTTCCTGATTTATATTTTCTTTTGAAGCATAATAAGCATCCAAATCCCAAAAAACCTCTGCTCCATTTTTAACTGCTTCAGAAATAATGACTTCTTCTGTTTTGGTTAAGGCGTTAAATCCAGCAAAAATTAATTTATCAGATATCCTTTCTTTACCTGAAAGTAATTTTTCTGCATAAATCCTATATAATAATCCGTTATACGCCTTTTTATGTTGTAATAATTTATTTCTAAAATCTTCATAAACTGGGTATAAGATATTCCAATTACGTGTAAATTTCTCTTGGGCTTCTTTGGGTTTTGCTTCAAAACTTCTCCAAAATTTCTCTATCAATAGAAGTTGTTCTTTTGTTAAGAAATCTGTGTCTGATAATTTTTTCCATTCAAATAAATTAGCAAATAATGGTTTAGCATCAGCCATATAATGATCTACATCATTAAAATCTTTCACTAACATATCCCCCCAGAAATAGAACTGCTCAAAATCCTCCTTAAAAGGAGCATGTTTTTGAAAAACTTCATGTAAAGTAAACACTAAACTGAGCTGATCAGGAACAGCATATTCACTTTGCCGTTTCACAAAATCCTCTATTGAAATAGATTCGGGTGCCCAAATGGGTTTATTTATCAATTTCCTAAGAGCTGTATTAAAAAATAAACTAGCTCTTCTATTCGGAAAAATTATAGTGTAGTCGGAAATGTCTTCTCCGTATTTATGATGAATATTTTGAGCTATTTCTTCTAAGAATGTCATTTTGATATCAATTAAATTTGATATTTGTAAGGTTATTTATTTTACTAAACTTCTAAAATTTCAAGAGGATCCAGATAAGCCAAATGAGCCGTTACTTTTTGATAGCCCATTTTTTTCAATGTCTTCTTATAAAAGTTTAATTGCTTTTTGTCTGCTTCAGATTTTTTACCTGTTTTGAAATCTAAAATTCTGGCTTCATTTTCTTTTATTAAAACACGATCCAATCGGATTAATGATCCATCTGGAAGTAAAACCGGAACTTCGGTTTTAACCTGCCAATCCGTTTCAAACCATTCCAGTAAGTCACTTCCTTTTTCCAAGTTTGAACTAACAATTTCTTGTATATCATTAAAGTCACTTTCTGACAATGATTTCTCTGCCTTATACTTATCAAGCAGTACAGGTAACTCTTGAATATCATTTAACTTTGATAAAATATCATGTACATAAATTCCAAAATCTGTTCTAGATATTCCTGAATCATCCTCTATTAGTGCATTAGATTCTTTTATTTGAAGCTTATTATGCCAGTTATGACTTTCGTAATATGTCAAATTTATAGACTCATTAGTAGCATCATCTTTATTTCGATTAACCTCTTTTGCAATTGAAACTAATTCTTCATCACTACCTATTTGCAGTCTGAATTCTTCTATATTCCAATCAGAATGTTCAGAAGCAAACTCTTGAATAAGTTTTGATATATAACCTGTTTTACTTTTAGCATTTGAATTGACAATCAAAGCATCTCCTGCTCTGGTCATGGCAACATATAACACATTCAAATTATCTAAATAGCTTTTTACTTCTTCCTGCCAATACGCATTTTCAAAAACTGAATTGATTAAAGAAGAACCATGTTTTACT
Source organism: Marivirga arenosa (assembly GCF_030503875.2). NCBI lineage: Bacteria > Pseudomonadati > Bacteroidota > Cytophagia > Cytophagales > Marivirgaceae > Marivirga > Marivirga arenosa. The sequence continues at coordinate 3,655,293 of NZ_CP129968.2, forward strand.
GGCAAATATGAAATTTTATCAAAAGGGGTTCCATTTGTATTCACCCAAAGTGTTGGAGCCATTAATCCGTTCGGACTCAGTTGCCAATCCAATAATGGAATCATACATACTGTAAATTCCAAGCCTTTTGATTTATGAATAGTCATTAATCTAGCAGCATTTTCATCAGATTGTAATTTTATAGCATAGGAACTATTATTCTGCTCCCACCATTCCATAAAATCAGGTATGCCGCCTTTATTTCCAAACTCTAATAAAACATCTTGAAAAGCTGACAAATAAGCCTTTTCTTGTTGAATCTTTTTCAATTCGAAAATTTGAATTAATTGCTCACTCATTTCTAGTAAACTCAAACTCATTAAATGCTTTTGAGAGGATAAAAAGTGTGAAGGAATCAAATCATCAGTTGAGTTCTTTTTAACCAATTGATGAGTTGCCTGATTTTCATTCAGAATGATTTGGTGGTAATAAAATTTAATCTGTGCTAAGGCTATATCATCTTCGGTGTAGAGATAATTAAAACAGTTTAAAAGAAAATTCACAATATGAGCACTTGAAAGTAGGAGTGTTTCATCTGAAATAATATTATAATGATAGCGCCTCAGTTTTTCAGGATTCTCTTTTTTGTACACTTCAATATAGTCTTGAATCTCAATCCCCTCAGATTTTTTTCTAACTAAAACTCCAACTTCTTTTAAATTAATGCCCGCATCCTGAAGCTTTTCTAAATCTGAAATGAATTTTGAAATCGCTTTAGCTTTCCAGCTAATTTTATCTCCATTTTCTAATACTTCCTCTTCAAAAAACTGTAGGTCCACATATCCATCGAATGGATACTTATCTTTCTTTTGTTGAACTACCTCATGATATGCAGCGGGTAAATCTTGAAGTAAATGTTCGACATCCTCTGAAAATTGATTTGTCTTCTTATTAGTTGCTTGGCTAATAATTAATTCTGGAAGACTAGTAAATAGATCATTATTAAAATCTATAACATTAGGCTTACTTCGAAAATTATGAGTTAATTCTTTCTCTTGATAAAATGCAGTTGGTATGTCATCTTTAAGGCCCTTTAGTAGAAGTCTCCAATCACCACCTCTCCATCTATAAATAGATTGTTTTACATCTCCTACCACTAAATTTTCATTACCTTCGGCTAATGAGTTCTCAATTAAGGGTTTAAAATTTTGCCATTGTAAAGTTGAAGTATCCTGAAATTCATCAATTAGAAAGTTATCATAAAAACTTCCCATTTTTTCATACACAAAAGGACTTTCTGTAGGATCAGTACCTATGATTTCATTTAAAAACTGAGTGGTGTCTGATAAAAATTGTATTCCTTCTTCTTGTTTATAATTCGCAAGTCTTTGATTAAAGTGTCGAGTTAATCCTATTAAATAAATATTCTTATGGATATTTACAGCTGTTCTATAATCGCTACCTTTTTTCTTAATAAACTCAATCGCTTCATTAAAATAATCTAACAATCCCTCTTTAGCAGTTTGAATAATTAGCTCTTTATGAGTAGAAGTTTTTGCTGCTAAAGTTTCACCTTCAGAATCTAAAGCTTTTTTAACAGTACTATTTACAAGGTTTGCTAAATCATAATTTTTAGTAGTCTTATTGATCTTATTAAAAAAGTTTGGTGCAGATCTTCTTTTACCACTAAAATCATCTAGGCTTAAGCCCTTCGTTTCTATTAGTTTTAAAGCCTTCTTACTAATTCCATCTAACGTATTTTCAAAACTGGCAATTATTTCCTGAATATACTTTTTAAATGCGTCAAGCTTTTTATAATCACTCAAGTCATAATTTAAAGCCTCTTCTATAACTTTAAAATCATCTTTTAATAGTTCTTCAGTAAATGATAGTATATCATTTCTCACATCCCATCTTCCTTTATCTTCTAACTTATTGATAGAAAAATCAATTACCCAGTTCTTTAAAGATACATTATTGGGATCACTAATATCTTCTAACAATAAATCCAAAACTGATTGACGAACTTCATCAGTATTCAATAACAGCTCACCATCACCCTGAATACTTAGTTCTCTGGCAAAGGAACGGGTTACATTTTGAAAAAAAGTATCAATTGTTTGAACTGAAAATCTACTATAATTATGTAGAATGGCGCTCAAAAGATCTTTTGATTTCTGCTTTACTTGGCTATCGTTAATATTCAGATATGCTTTTAGCTGTTGAGCCATAACTGAATCCGTAGAGCGTGTAAATTCAAATAAATTTTGAATAATACGCTCCTTCATTTCTTGAGTAGCCTTATTTGTGAAGGTTACAGCTAATATTTTTTTGAAATGATCAGGAAAACGGAGAGCGAGTTTTAAATATTCTTTTGTAAGTGTGAAGGTCTTCCCACTTCCTGCAGATGATTTATATACTTTAAACAATTTATCTTCCTCTTGCATAAAGGAAAATTAATTGAAGTAGAAAGAAATAAAAAGCAGTTAGTTTAATATATTAACAAGTATTACAGCAGAAGCTATAATACACTCAATACTAATTACTATTGCTGAGATAATATCTCCTGTGGAACTAGCATCGATAAACGATTTATATTTAACTTTTACATTCAAAACTTCTCCCCTATTATAAATATCTTGTTAAGATAACAAATATAATAACACACACAGAGAGAAAGAAACTTACAAATAGATTAATTGATAAAATATACGTTTTACTATATTTTTTAGATTTATTATTATATTTTTAGGTGTTTTAACTATATTAACAGGTGTTTTTTCAATCAAACATTACATCTCTTCCATACCGCTTACACCTCCAGAAACAATAAATTTCATTGCATCAGTACTATTAATATTCCATGGATGAACTAATTCATTTTTCACAATAATAATGTTACCAGAGAAATTATAAGAGTGAGGCATATAAATGGATGAAAACCCATCAAGGCTTAGCTTACTTAAATCATTTTGAGTAATAAAACCAGGTTTAAAAATTTTAGCATTCTCATCAAACTGAACCATAACTGGTTGATTGAATTTTTTCTTGTCGCCTACAAAAGCACCGATTAAATCTTTTATTGAATTATAGATTAAACTTAAAAAAGGGATTCGTTTAATAAATGTCTCAAATACCTCAAATACAGGCTTCATAAAATAAGTGGTACCTAAATAGCCAATTCCTATGATAGCAGTAAATAATATCAGTATTCCTAAACCTGGAATTTCAACAGGTAGCAAATCATCAAGCCAATTAAAAACTGCTTGAATAACTAATATTGTAAAGGCAATGGGCGCAACAAAAAGTAGTCCTCTGAAAAAATAACTTCCTATTTTACTTAAAATCTTCTGTTTCATAATGCAATAAAAAAGTTAAAACGAAAAAAGCCTTGATGATATTCACCAAGGCTTGATAATATTTTATTTGGATACCTTAAATTGAGATTCCCATGAATGACATGAAAGCAATTCCCATTAATCCAGTGATTAACATTGTAATTCCTAATCCTTTTAATCCATCAGGAACATTTGAATATTTTAATCTTTCTCTAATTGCAGCTAAAGCAATAATAGCCAAGAACCATCCAATACCTGATGAAAATCCATAAACTGCAGATTCAGATAAGCTGTAATCTCTTTGAGCCATAAATAAAGAAGACCCTAAGATTGCACAGTTTACAGCAATCAATGGCAAGAAAATACCCAATGAACCATATAATGATGGAGAAGTTTTTTCAATAACCATTTCCACTAACTGAACCATAGAAGCAATTACTGCAATATACATGATAAAGCTTAGGAAGCTTAAATCTACAGTTGCAAAATCCTTACTGATCCAAGCTAAAGCTCCTTCATTTAAGATATATTCACTTAGTAACCAGTTTGTAGGAACAGTAATTGTTAATACAAAAACTACTGCTAATCCTAATCCAAATGCAGTACTTACCTTTTTAGAAACCGCCAAAAATGAACACATTCCTAGAAAATAGGCAAATACCATATTTTCTATAAAAATTGATTTTATTCCTAAATTAATTAAATCCATTGTATAAAAATTTTAGCGATTAATGTTCTACGTAACCAGTCTTGTTTCTTTGTACCCAAATTATTAATCCGAGTATGAAGAAGGCACCCACAGGTGTTACCATAATACCATTGGCTTGATAATCAACTCCCATCCATCCCTCTTTAGAGAAACCAATTGCTTCGAATACCTCGAAACCAAATACAGCACCTGAGCCAAATAATTCTCTAAAAAAAGCGACCGCTAAGATTATCCAAGCATAGCCTAGACCACTGCCTAAACCATCCAAAACCGAATCATAAGGTTTATTACCTAAAGCGAAGGCTTCAAGACGACCCATAATGATACAGTTTGTGATAATCAAACCTACAAATACACTTAATTCTTTGTACATATCATAAGCAAAAGCTTTTAGCACCTCATTTACTAAGGTTACCAAAGTAGCTATCACTGCTAATTGCACTATGATTCTAACACGGTTAGGGATTGCCTTTCTAATTAAAGATATAGAAAGGTTAGAAAACACAATTACGAAAATAACCGCAATCGACATTACCATTGTTGGTTTCATTTGAGTGGTAACCGCTAATGCAGAACATATACCTAATACCTGAATGGTAATCGGGTTATCATCATTTAATGGATCAGAAACAATTTTTTTTCTTCTTTTGGAAAGAAGAGCCTCTGATTCTTGTTTTACTGGTTTATCTACAGTTTCTGTACTCATATCTTTGTCTCTTTAAATTATAAAGATGCTGTTGCTCCTTTTTTATTGAAATATGACTTATAATGACTGAAGTAATTCTCAAGCATGGCATTTAAACCATTCCCTGTAATAGTAGCTCCAGACATTCCATCAACATGGTGCGCATCAAGCTTACTTGGAGGATTGTTTTCCCCTTTTAACATTTTAACTGATACTAATTCACCTTGATCGTTATATAGCTCTTTACCTTCAAATCTTTTCTGAACCTCACTTTCAGTAATTCTTGCCCCTAAACCAGGAGTTTCGCCAGCATGTGCAAAAACAGCTCCTTTGATTGTTTTACCTTGAGTATCAAGTGCTACATATCCCCAGATGTTATCCCATAGACCATTACCATAAACAGGTAGGATATAAGATTCGATTTCTTCACCTCCATTTTTACCAAAAAATTTAAAAACAGGATAAAGTCTATCTTCTGGAGCTTTTTCAAACTCTTTTTCAACATTTACATCCTCTGCAACTATTTCATTGCCTTCACTATTTTCAGTAACAATGTTTCCTTGATAATCAACTACTTCAGATTGAATAACTTTCTCATAGGTAGCCAATACATCCATATCGGAATCTACATCCATTACTGCACCAAGAATTTGTTTCTTTGTATCCAACTCTACTGATTTTTGTTGGATTGGCCCTAATCCTACTGATGTAGCCGCTAACAATCCGCCTAATACTACAGTAAGAATGACGGAGAATATGATAATATAAGAATTAGACTGTTGCACGTTTTAACCTCCTCTTTTTATTTGATTCAACAACATAATGATCGATTAATGGAGCGAATACATTCATCAATAAAATGGCTAACATAATTCCCTCCGGATAAGCTGGATTTACTACTCTAATTATTACAGTAAGAACACCAATTAATAATCCATAAATCCATTTACCAGTTTCGGTATGAGAAGCAGACACTGGATCCGTAGCCATAAAAACTGCTCCAAATGCTAAACCTCCAATTACTAAATGGTAATGAGCTGGCATATCCATAAATGCGTTTACACCAATAGCATTAAATCCTAATCCCATTAACCAAGCACCTGCAAAAACACTCACTATGATTTTCCAGCTACCTACTCCTGTTATAATTAATATTAGAGCACCCACTAATGCTAGCAAAGTTGAAGTTTCTCCAATTGAACCTGGAATAGCTCCTAAGAACATATTTGAAAATGAATACATACCTTCTGCCCAATAATTTCCAAAAGCAGAAACAACAGATCCTGTACCATTCAATGCAGTATCGTATGCTACACCTAAAGCAGTTGCACCAGAATAACCATCAACAACTGCTGCATCACCTAAGTATGTCCAAACCTCACCTGAAATATCAGTTGGATAAGCGAAGTAGAGGAATGCTCTAGCAGTTAATGCTACGTTAAGTACATTCATCCCAGTACCACCGAATACCTCTTTAGCAATAACAACTGCAAAAACAGTAGCTAAAGCAACTTGCCATAATGGAATACTTGGCGGCATAATTAAAGCAATAAGCATACCCGTTACAAGGTAGCCTTCATTTACAGGGTGATTTCTTATCACACATATAGTAAATTCTGTACCTAAACCTACTGCGTAGGATACGATTACAATTGGAAGAGCTTGCATAGCTCCTATTCCAATTTTTTGTAAAAAAGTAGCTGTTTCACCTATAGCTAAAAAATGCTGATGACCAATATTCCAAATTCCGAATAGTAAACAAGGAATCATAGCGATCACAACAGTGATCATGGTTCTCTTTAAATCATTTGCATCTCTAACCTGAACACCTTTTTTACCCGTTACTAATTTAGGCCTAAAAAGGATTGTACGGTGACCTTCGTACAATGTGTAGTACTTCTCGTATTTCCCCCCTTTCTCAAAAAGAGGTTCAATTTTATCGAAGAATTTTTGTATTGGATTCATATTGTATAGTATGATTATTTTTATTGATGTTAACCATAAAGATTAACTATCTATTATCCATTTATCATTAAGTTGATTCCTTTTCTTAAAAGGATCTGTAATTCATGTTTTGAAACATCAATGAATTCACATAGCGCAACATCTTCTTCCACAAGCTCGAATATACCTAAGGCTTCCATTTCATCAAAATCTTCAGCCATTATAGCTTTGAATAAATAATTAGGAAGAATATCCATTGGTAAAACTTTCTCGAATTCACCTGTCATCACAAATGCTCTTTCTTCTCCGTTAGTATTGGTATTCAATACATATTCTTTCTTTTTATTTAAGAAAGATAAAAGACCAATAGCTCTATGGAAGCTTAATTTTGAAGTAGTTGGTTTAATCCATCCTAATAATTCTTCAAAATCACCTTCCGGCACGACTGTGATTTGCTCGTCATAAAAGCCAAGATAACCATCAGCATCAATTCGCTCACCTGTAAGTACGTTTCCTGAAACATATCTTACGTGATCACTTTTAATATTGTCTTTAATGATGTTTTTGATAGATGCTCCTGCATAAGTATCATAATACTGAGGTTCTTTAACTTCAGACCCTGTTAATGCTACTTTTCTAGAGGCATCGTATTTTCCATTTAAGAATAATTTACCTATTTGAATTACTCCAAGAGGCTTAATCGTCCATGCTACTTCTCCTTTATTAATAGGATCGATGTGATGGATTTGAACGCCAACATTTCCTGAAGGATGTTTTCCTGAGAATCTGTTAATTTGAACACCTTCTGCTTGGCTGAACATTTTCAACATTTCTCTATCTTCCGAAATATTGACATGAACCTTTCCATCAGTAAATTTCTTAATTATTTCTAAACCTGCCGCAAAAGCTTCCTCTTCTTCTTTAAAAGTGAAGTTATAGTCAGGAGCTAAAGGATGGGTATCAAAAGCTGAAATGAAAATTGCTTTTGGTTTATCTTCAGGATTAGCTACAATACCATAAGGTCTTTGAACCAAATTAGGCCAAACACCACTTTTTAGCATCAATTCTTTTGCCTTTTCAACATCTAAAGAATTAATATCTGATTTTGAATGAGATCCGAAATCTTCAAATTCAACCTCTTTATCCGCTAAAATCCTAATTTCTAGTAATTTACGCTTTTCACCTCTTCTAATTTCTGCAACTTCACCGCTCACTGGAGAGCAATACATTACATTTTCAGCCATTTTATCATAGATAAGAGGTGTTCCAGCTTTAACTGAATCTCCTTCCTCTACTAATAACTTAGGCCTAGTGATAGCTGGGAAATCCGTTGGTTTTATAGCAAACGTTTCCGGTTTAGGTGCTTTTGATATACTTTTTTCAGCTTTTCCAGCTAAATTAATATCAAATCCTTTTTTAAGTTTAATGGTATGAGACATGTCTTTATTTAACAATGAACCCTTATTTGAAATTGAGGCAAAATTAAGAATTATTTTGCTAAAAAAAATCTTTTATTATAATAATGCTACACGAAATCCAATCTACACAAAACTTTTACTTAACAGCTAAGAAGGCTTTCCTGTTTAATATTTTCTACAAATTTTTTCACTTCCTTCATTAGCCACATTGGAGTTGAAGTTGCACCGCATATTCCAACAGTTTTTTTACCCTCAAACCAAGCAGTATTTATTTCTTTTTCATTCTCTATAAAAAAGCTATTCTCGTTCTGATTTTTACAAACTTGATAGAGCGCTTTGCCATTTGAACTTTTCTTACCACTTACAAAAAGGATAACATCGTGTTCATTGGCAAAAACTTTCAATTTTGGCTCGCGATTGGATACTTGTCTACAAATACTATCATTTGCATTTAAAGTAGCCATCTCCCCTTCTCTTAAGTCTGCTTGAGAGTTTTCTAATCTCTTTTCTATTTTCTCTTTTATATCGTAAAAGCCTTTGGTACTTTTTGTAGTTTGACTAAATAATGTAACAGGTCTTGTATAATCAATTTTATCAAGATCATCATCATCCATAATTATGATCGCATTACCATTTGTCTGACCATTTAGACCTGTAACCTCGGCATGACCTTTCTTACCATAAATCACTACTTGACCCTTATCAGCACACATTTTATCATGCGCATTTTTAACTCTATTCTGTAGTTTAAGTACAACTGGACAGCTTGCATCAATCAACTCAATATTATTATCCAATGCCAGCTTATAAGTTTCAGGAGGCTCACCATGTGCACGAATTAATACTTTACAGTCTTTAAGTTCTTTCAACTCTTCGTGAGAAATCACTCGTAGCCCTTTGTTATAGAGCCTTTTGACCTCCATATCATTATGGACAATATCACCAAGACAGTATAATTTCTCTGTATCCTGCATCGCATCTTCTGCCATTCTTATAGCATATTCAACGCCAAAACAGTAGCCAGAATCTTGATCTATCGTAACTTGTAATTTATCCATCATTTTCAATCATTTTCTCAGTAGCCAATTGTAATACAAATTCCACTTGCTCTGGAAAAGTAAGCTCACTTGTATCTAAGATGTAAGCATCTTCAGGTATAATTAATGGATTCTCTTTTCTTTCAGAATCCATTTTATCTCTTGCCAATAAATTTTCCTCAATTTCTGGTAAAGGGACAAGCTGATCTTTTTCTAACAATTCTTTTTGTCTTCGTTCAGCTCTAACAGTTAAGTCTGCCTTCATAAAAACTTTTAGTTCAGCATTAGGAAAAACATTAGAGCCTATATCTCTTCCATCCATCACAACCCCTTTTTTCTTTCCTAACTTACGCTGTTGATTTACCATATCTTTTCTCACCTCAGGAATAGCACTTATTTTACTTACCTGATTCGAGATGTACATTTTTCGAATTTCCTCTTCAACATTTAAGCCATTCAAATAAGTTTCGCTAAAAGCCATTCTTTCATTAAAATTAAATGAAATGTCTATATTTTCTAATGCTTTTGAAACTTCTTTAGGATTATCACTTGTGATATAATGCTCATGAAAATATAAGGTAACTGCCCTATACATGGCTCCTGAATCGATATAATTATATCCTAATTGATTGGCTACTTCTTTTGCTGTACTGCTCTTTCCACAAGCAGAAAATCCATCTATTGCAATAACTATTTTCCTCATTTTAGCAATCTTTTACAGGGCATGGTAAAGGCTTCTTTTTTGGCATTGATTTTCTAGCTCCATTATTTATACATGAAGAAGCTATAAAAGCTGTCAGCATGAATATGACATATATTGTTTTCCTTTTTGAATTTAGCATGATTTGACTACCCTGCATAATGTTTGCAAATATAAAGCATAGTAAAGGAAAACCATTGGTTTTTAATTGAAATACTAATCTTCTATTACATCTATACAAAAAAATACAAATATGAGAGATTCGTAACAATAGTAAATATTGACTGTTGATATGATGAACCAATATATGTTTACCTATGAAAAAAGATTCAATTGAATACAATGGTATTGTTGGAGGAATTGGTGTTTTACTAGGACTAATTGCTCTGTTTATAATAATGAAGCTTACTGGTCTTGAACATAATTTAGAATTAAGAGCACTCAATATCTTTATTATGGGGGCAGGTGTATTATACTCTATAAAATCGATTAAAAAGCATAATTCTGAATTCAATTATTTTAAAGGAATAGGAACAGGAATGCTTACAGCAGCGATTTCATCCATAGCTTTTGCCACATTTATTTTCATTTACTTAATGGGGAATCCTGATTTTTTAATGGAAATTAAAAATGTAGAACCATTTGGGAATTATCTGAATGCATTTACCATTTCATTCATCATAATATTAGAAGGGGCTGGATCAGGTTTTTTCTTAAGTTTTGGAGTTATGCAATGGTATAAAAAAAGGCATTCTGATGATTTCTTAAAAAGCCAGCAAGAAAATAGAAAAACTAATTAAGTTATTAATCAGATGCTGATAGAGAAATTGATAATTGATTTTATTAAATTTGATTACTACATAATTTAATAGGACATGGAATACACTAGTGGTAAAGCCGAAGAATTCTTCAGAAAGGCTGGAAGAAGAATAGATGAATTACTTCAAGAAGTAAGCAGCAGCAATATTTCTGAAAAGCTAGAATTAAAAGAAAGGCTTGCTGAGTTGAAAAGGAATAAAGAATCTTTAGAAAAAGATTTCGATAAATTTACAGAAGACAATAAAGAAGTATTGCGCGATATATCAAAAAGCTTTGAAGAATCTATAGAGGATATTAAAAATGTCTTTCGCAATAAGAAAAATCAGAATGGATAACCTATTCCAATATTAAGGGCAGGGCCATAGTTCTGCCTTGTTCCTAAATTCCATTCTGAAATAGTCCATCTTTCTCCTGGCTCTCTAGCAGGATCGTATAATTTAAATCCTAAGTCAAATCGGAGAATAAGGAATGAAAAGTCAATACGTAAACCAAAACCTGTTCCAATCGCAATTTCTTTGTAAAACTCATTAAGCTTGAATTGACTCCCAGGGTTTTCTGCATCATCAGCAAATGTCCAAACATTTCCTGCATCTAGGAATAAAGCCCCATCTAAGAAATTGATCAGATTTCTTCTTACTTCAAAGCTTGTTTCCAATATTATTTCTCCCGGTTGCTCAAAATTATAGATGAAATTACCTTCATCATCGGTCTCAACAAAGCTACCTGGACCTAAACGTCTTGGAGCCCAAGCGCGAATACTATTACTACCCCCTGCAAAATAATATTTTTCATAAGGAAGAATATCCTCGGAAAAACGTCCATAAGGTCTCGCTACTCCAACATTAAAACGATAAGCAAAAGTACTTTCTTTACCATAAGGAATATAGGTTCTGTAATCAATTGAAGCTTTCAAAAATTGAAAATATTGTAATGAATCTTGATTTAAGCTTTCATTGATTGCATTAATATTTAGTAAATTCCCACCTGTTTCCGCAAATAACCTTAGATAGCTCGCTCTACTTTTCGCCTGACCATAATTATTAAAATTCTTGGAGACTGTAATTGAACTACTAGAAACAAATGAGGGAAGGAAAGATCTACTTAGCTGGCCTCCAAAGCGGCTTTCTCTTTCAAGCAACTGTTGAAAAGTACTATCGAGGGCGGATTCAATAAAGTTAACATCAGTTACAGTAAGATCATATATCCATCTCTTCTTATTTTGCCAAGAATAACCAAAACTCCCATTCAAATTACTTCTCTCATATTCAGGTCTCTGCGTAAAATTAAACCCGACACTTGTTTTAGTTTTAGGGTTTAATAAAGCAAATTTTGACTTAACGGTTGTTCCTAATGGAAAAAGAAAATGAGGAAATGTAAACCCTAAATTAGCTCTTGCTTCAGTAGCTGTTGTTACATTAGTTTGATCCGATAGAGTTGCCACTGCTTCATATCCAATCCTTCCAGATAATTCCATTATCTCTACGCCACCAAATGGATTTCGATTCTTCAGCGACACATTATAAAAAGGCCCGGGTAAACCAAAGGTTACATTTACATTAACCCCTACCTCATTACTCAGCTGAAATTTCTCTAATGGACTTGTGAAAATATTAGCAATAAAATCACCACCCGCTGTATCATATTTTATGTTTACGAAACGGAACATATCTAAATTTGCAAGCTGTCGCTGAGTATTAAGCGTATTTTCTAAACTATAATATTCTCCTGGTCTAATGAATACTCTTTGGTCTAATACTTTTTTTCGGTATGAATAATTATAATAGGAATAGTCAATTCCATTAAACTTTTCTGATGTTCTTTTAAGTCCACCTATCTGAGTATTAACATCAGTAGTGAAATTAACTTTATCTAAAGCGTATCTTTTGTGCTTACTTAAACCTTGTGGTTTATTTATAAGAATTTCTAAACCGAGAGCTGTAGTATCAGGATTTCTGAAAACATTATATTCTACATATTGTCTGGAAAAGGTATAATACCCATTATCCTTCATAATATTTTCTATTCGCTCCCTTTCTGATGTGAGTTTACTTTGTTCATAAACATCACCTACTTTAATTAGGCTATTTCTTTTGGAGCCAATCAATACGCTCATTATCGTCTTATCATCCCCTGCATCATAAAATATAGTATCTATTCTATAGGCTGAATTCTCTTTTACATGATAAGTAACTATTGCATGTTTTTTAGTAACCCCTCTAAAATCAACAGTATAATCTACTTCTGAATCAAAATACCCTTTTGATTCCAGATATAATTCCATTTGATTTTTAGTATCCTCTATTCTTGATGAATCATATACTGCAAGTGGTTCTCCCCAACGCATAAAAAGATTACCGTCTTCAAGTTTTGTATTGAATTTTTGATTTTTCTTGTTCAGTTTTCTTTCTAAACGAGTAGCTTTATTAAATTTATCATTATTTCTAGCTTGCTCAATTTTAGACGATAATTTGGCTTGAGTATTCTCCTTTTCTTTTTGAATTTCCTCTGCATCATACTCCGCTTTTCCTAATTCATAAATTGCAACAAATGGTGAAAAAGGAAGAAGTAATATGCGTCTGTTGGCCTTCTGTCTATATAGGTCTTCTAAGCGATCAGAAGATATATTTTCATTACCTTTGATTTTTTGCTTGTATAGAAGCTTTTCATCTTTTTGTAGGTAACTTGTACCCACACAAGAACTAAAAAAGACTATACTTAACAGTAAAAAGGTTTTTATTAATTTTATAATCAATTTGAGCGCTATCGATTAAATGCTTACTAAGAATAATACAAAGTTCATCAAATCTCTTCAATTAAAGAAATTCCGACAGAAAGAAGGGCTTTTTCTAGTTGAAGGTGCCAAAAACACCCTTGAACTGATCCATTCTTCCTACAAAATTAAAAACTTATTGGTTACGGATTCATTTTTATCTCAAAATCAAAATGTAATAAATTCAAATAATATTGAGGTCGAAATTTTAAAAGAGAAAGAACTTAGCAGCATCAGTACATTTAAAAGTAATGCTGATGCGCTAGCAGTAGTCTATGAAAAAACTCCGCCAACATATAACGCTGCTGGATTTGATTTAGTTTTAGATGATATCAGAGACCCAGGAAATTTAGGAACCATTATCAGGTTAGCAGATTGGTATGGAATCAAAAATATTATTTGCTCCTCCACAACAGCTGAATTTTACAACCCTAAAGTTATAAGCGCTTCTATGGGGTCTATTTTCAGAGTTAATTTATATAGAGAAAATTTATCTGAATTCTTAAAAAAGCAAAAGGATAGGGAAATCTATGGCGCATTATTAAAAGGAGAGAATGTACACAAAACAGACTTTAAGCAAAACGGATTATTAATAATAGGGAATGAATCACATGGTATTAATCAAGAGTTAATTCCAATGATTTCCAATCACATTACTATCCCAAGAATAGGGGAAGCAGAATCATTAAATGCTGCTATGGCTACTGCTATTATTTGTGATAATGTGTTTAGAAATCAATAAATCAAGCTTTCCAACTTTTGAATGAACTGACCTAAATGATAGCCATCCACAAATGCATGATTTACATGAACTGAAAATGGCATAAAAGTCTCTCCATTATCAGTAAATATCTTTCCAACTGATATTTTCGGCATGCTATCAGGAAACTTAAAATTTCTGGCATGTGATATTGAAGTGAATTTCATCCATGGTACAGCTGTAAAATGAATAACATCTACCATCCCTCCCATCAAATCAAGGCCTTTTTCATTTTCGATTCTGTCAATCTCACTTTGAACATTTTTTGAAAATTCATCAAAGGAATCTGAATAGAGCATACGAGAATAACCAAAGGTTTTATCGGACCTTAAAACTGTAGCAGAAATATGAACAGTTTCAACATCATATACATCACCCTCAATTAATCTATAACGCATTTCGGGCACGCTATTGACAGCTATTATAATTTTATGGAGATAATATTTATAAAATGATATTTTATTTTCCTTGCAGTAGTTATAAGCTTCACTACACTTTAGATTTATATTTACACCATAAAATGGCTCATCAAATGAATTGAAAAAATTAAAATGATCTGATCTGGGATGATTATTAAAATCTATTTTTTTCACAGCTCTATAATTTGAAGCATCAAAGGTAAATAATATTATTTCTTTTAATCTTCTATAATACCACCAATTAACTTACGTTTGTATTTAGTTACAAAATCAAACTATCAACCACTGGTATTACATGAAACATTCTTTACTCCTTATACTATTCTTTAGTATTAGCTATCACTCTTTTGCCCAAAATAGAATTAGTGGCTATATTAAAGATGCAGAAACAGGTGAAAACCTTATTGGTGCCAACATTTGGCAACCCGCTACCAAACAAGGGACATCCGCCAATAATTATGGTTTTTACAGTCTGAATTTATCTGCTGATACGGCAACTTTAGAAGTATCTTATGTTGGATATTCTACTGTCAAAAAATTCATAAAATTAGATGGAGATACTACTATTAATTTTGAGCTCTCCATATCCGATGATCTCTCCGAAGTAGTAGTAAAAGGAACCAGACCTGAGCTGGAACTCACAAAAATGAGTAGCATTACAATAACTTCTCAAAATATTAAAGCCATACCCGCATTATTAGGAGAGGTTGATGTTTTGAAAACGATTCAATTGATGCCTGGAGTTCAAAGTGGCTCCGAAGGAAGTAGTGGAATTTACGTAAGAGGCGGTGGACCAGATCAAAACCTTATTTTATTAGACGGAGTACCTGTTTATAATGCCTCTCACCTCTTCGGGTTTTTCTCTGTTTTTAATGCTGATGCTATTAGTAATGTGGAAGTCGTAAAAGGAGGATTTCCCGCTCGATATGGGGGTAGGCTTTCTTCAGTGATCGACATTAACATGAAAGATGGTAATATGAAAAACTGGCAAGCTGATGGTGGGATTGGCTTAATATCATCACGACTATCAGTTGAAGGTCCATTAATTAAGGATAAAGCTTCTATTATTTTATCCGGCAGAAGAACTTATATAGATGTATTGGCTAGGCCAATTATCAGAGCCAGTACAGATGATGTTGATCTAGGTTATTTCTTCCATGATTTCAATGGTAAAATCAATTATAAGTTCTCTGATAAGGACCGAGTATATTTAAGCGCTTACACTGGTAAAGATAAGTTTTACGCCAGAGATGAATACGAGTTTGAGGATGCAATATCTGTAAATGAATATAAAGATGAATCAGGAATCCAATGGGGTAATTGGACTACTGCTGCAAGATGGAATCACCTTTTTTCTAATCAGTTATTTTTGAATACAACCGCAACCTATAGTCAATATGACTTTGATTTATTCAATGAAAGTTATTACAGATACGCTACTCCAGATGATGAAACAGTAGAGAACTTTTATGCGGAATATAATTCAGGAATTACAGATTACGGTCTGAAAACTGATTTTGATTATTATTTGAATAATGGTCATTCATTAAAGTTTGGTACTAATTATATCTATCATATTTTTCGACCTGAGGCTTTCAACTTTGAGGCCGACTTTCAAGAAGATATTAATATCCCAGATACAAAACCTATTTATGGAAATGAATTTTCTGTTTATGTAGAGGATGAATTTGAGCCTTTACCAAAACTTAAAATAAATGCAGGTATTCATGCATCTGCTTTTAAAGTAAATGATGAATTCTACACTTCATTCCAACCCAGAATCAGTACTCGGTACTTAATCAATCAAAACTTATCTCTTAAAGCATCTTATTCGGAGATGGCCCAGTTTTTACACTTGTTAACTAATTCAGGTATAGGTTTGCCTACTGATTTATGGGTTCCTGTTACAGAAAATATTAAGCCACAATATTCGCAGCAAACTGCTGTTGGAATCTCTTCTTTACTAGCAGATGGGAAATATGATATGTCGGTTGAGGGGTATTACAAAAATATGAATAACCTTATTGAATATAAAGAAGGCTCCAACTTCCTAAACCTTACAGAAAGCTGGGAAGATAAAATAGCTATAGGTAATGGCTGGAGTTACGGTGCGGAATTCCTTTTTAGAAAAAAAGAAGGAGATTTTAACGGATGGATTGGTTATACCTTATCCTATAACAACCGCCAATTTGATGAGCTTAATTTCGGCAGAGTATTTCCTTATAAATATGATAGAAGACATGATATCAGTATTGTAACTAATTATCGCCTTAGTGAAAAATGGGAAATAAGTGGAACTTGGGTATATGGCACTGGAAATTCAATAACGCTTCCTATTGCAAAAATCCCACCACTATCAGAACAGCCTAGATTTTCTGACGGTTATTTTTACGGAAGCAATGAAGTATACCAATATAGTAATCGAAATGCTTACAGAATGCCCTCATACCACAGAGCTGATTTTGGTATAACCCGACATAAAGAAAAAGACTGGGGCAGTTCAAGCTGGACTATAAGTGTTTATAATTTATACAATAGGCAAAATCCATTTTTTATAAACACTACTACCAATAGCATAGGAGAAACATCTTTTAACCAAATAAGTCTTTTTCAATTAATTCCTTCTTTTACTTATAACTTTAAATTCAGGCCAAATGAAAAATAATCTAAAGTTTATCCTATTTTCATTAATTCTGCTCTCAGCATGTCAAAAAGAAGTGGATTTGAAAATCGATGAAAATGAATCCAAAATAGTATTAAATGCCTGGTTTAAAACTGAACAACACCCTGTTGTAGAAGTAAATCGATCAACTTTTATTTTTGACAAAAGAGGAACTGACATCATTCAAAATGCAGAAGTAATCTTGTTTGAAAATAACGAGGATATTGGCTTTTTGGAGCACTTTGGTTCAGGTTTTTATCAGAATGAAAACATTAAAATTAAACCCGATACAGAATACAAGATCGTTGCGAAAGTTGATGGTTTTGAAGATGTTACAGCAATCGAAAAATCATTAATGAAATTTAATGATAGTGAATATGAATTTGAATATGAATCGTTTTCAAACCCTGCTGGAAGTAATTATCAATCGCTATCAGATATTAAAATAACCCTGAAAGATAATAGCTCATCAGAAGACATCTACCTTTTCTTGGTAAAAGACACCAATAAAAGTTGGAGTAATGAGAATCCATACGACACGCTCTACAATGAATTTATTACCAATCTAAACTCATCCGATACTCAAATCGAGTATATCTATTCACCAGGTTTAGGGCAAATGCAAATTCTAAGAGATGAATTGTTTAATGGGAATGATTACACCATAAATTTCAGAACTAATGATTTAAGAAAATATGAATACAGTGATGAGGAACGCAGCTATATTTCTCAAAATGTAATTGAAATTCATAAAATTAGTAAATCCTTTTATTTGTATTTAAAAAGCATTGAAAATAATCAATATCCCGACCCCTTTACCGAGCCATCTCAAATTTACACGAATGTTGAAAATGGATATGGTATTTTGGCTACTTCTACAGTAAGTAGAATACAAGTTGATGAATTTACTGAAGAACTCAATGAATAATAATCTTGGTAAATATTTAATAATAATAGGCGGACTTATCATATTAGTCGGAATTTTGATCTACTTTTTCCATGATAAACTTCAATGGTTAGGAAACCTACCTGGAGATATTAGAATTGAAAGAGAAAATTTCAGGTTTTACTTTCCTTTGACCACCATGTTACTCGCCAGTTTGGTGATTTCAATTTTAATACGCTTATATAGATATTTCTTCTAATGAAAAAGGCTCAGTAGTGATTTACTGAGCCTTCTTATTTTTAAATATTGTTGATTCTATTTTTGATATACTACTTTGCCATCGAAAATAGTCATGGCTACATTAGTTTCCAAAATTTCATTCTCCTCAACTGTCATGATATCTTTATCGAAAACCGTGAAATCAGCAAGTTTGCCTACTTCTATTGATCCTTTTATATCTTCTTCAAAAGCACCGTATGCAGCATCTAAAGTGTAAGATCTTAAAGCCTGTTCTCTTGTCATTTTTTGCTCTGGCTCATATCCTCCTTCTGGTTTACCCTCTAGAGTTTTTCGCGTAACACTTGCATAAAAAGATGCTAAAGGATCAATCGGTTCAACTGGAACATCCGTACCATTCACAATAGGCACTCCTGATTCTAATAAAGCCTGCCACATATAAGCCCCTTCTTTTATTCTTTTTTCACCTAATCGATCAATCGCCCAAGGTCTGTCTGATGACATGTGAACTGCTTGCATAGCAGGAATTACACCTAACTCGGCAAATCTCGGTATATCATCAGGATGTAAGTGTTGAGCATGCTCAATTCTAAACCTATGATCTTCTGTTTTTTCAGGCTGTTCTTGCATTGCCTTTTCATATCGATCCAAAATTTCACGATTCGCTCTATCCCCAATTGCATGAGAACAAACTTGAAAACCATTTTCTAAGGCTTTTTGTGAAGTGGTGTAAACAAAACTCATCGGTAAAGTTTCATGTCCAAAGTGGCCTGGCTGATCTGTATATTCTTTTAATAACCATGCTCCTCTTGAACCTAAAGCACCATCACAATTTAATTTGATAGACCTAATCGTCAGCAAATGGGAAGAATCTACTTCAATGCCTTTCTCATACCATTCTTCTAAAAGCTCAGGGTCCCAGCCAGTTAACATTGCATACATACGAACCTTTAACTTGCCTTCTTCTTTCATTTTTCTGTATAAGGCAATGTTCTCTTTTCCAATACCTGCATCATGGAAACTCGTAATTCCATTTCTATGACTGGCTTTAACCGCTAATTCGAATGCTTTTCGGTCTTTTTCAGGGGTACTCTCTGGAATATGCTTAGTAATCAGGGTCATGGCTCTTTCATTAAAAACCCCTGTAGGATTACCCTGCTCATCTCTAAAAATTTCACCTCCTTCTACATCTAAATTAGCCATGCTTTCTTTCGATAAAGGTAAAACGCCAGCTATTTGCATTGCTTTTTCATTTGCCATACCCGCATGTCCACTTGCATGTCTTAAATACACTGGATTATTTGGAGAAACTTCACTAATCGCATGATGTAGCGGAAATCCATTTATAGTATTTTCAGGTAATTCATTCCATTTACTTTGATGCCATCCTCTTCCAGTAATCCATTGACCTGGCTCAGCAGCATCCACGGCTTCCTTAACTTTCTGGATAACTTCATCAAAACTTTTCGTTTGTAAAAGGTCAACATTCAACTCATTATAACCAAGGCCCATAAAGTGCCCATGGCCTTCTATAAAGCCAGGGGTCATGGTTTTACCCTTAAGATCAATGACTTTGGTATTATCATTTTTATACTGATCTATTTGAGTGGCTGCTCCTGCAAAAATGATTTTATTATTCTTTACGGCTACTGCTTCAACAGTGGGCATATTATCATTTACAGTATATATAGTACCTCCTGAAATGATT
Source organism: Marivirga arenosa (assembly GCF_030503875.2). Classification (NCBI taxonomy): domain Bacteria; kingdom Pseudomonadati; phylum Bacteroidota; class Cytophagia; order Cytophagales; family Marivirgaceae; genus Marivirga; species Marivirga arenosa. The sequence goes on from NZ_CP129968.2 coordinate 3,675,364, forward strand.
AAATCAGCCTTTTCTTGTTCATTTTGATTTTGACAACTCGCAAATACTAAAATAAATAGCATTGCGAGTATGGTTCTTATATTTCTCATACTTTTTTAAATTTGATTGAAAGTAATCTTAAAAAGCAAGAAATACAATAAGGATTATTTGAATGGAAGCAGCCCATATCAGGCTGCCTATTTTTAAGACCTTAAAATTTGAGCAGCCTCTTTTGCAAAGTAGCTTAGAATCACATCCGCTCCCGCTCTTTTTATGCTTAAAAGGCTTTCCATCATAGTGGCATCACCATCTAACCAGCCCTTTTCTGCAGCCGCTTTAATTAAGCTATATTCACCACTTACATTATATGCAGCAATCGGTAATTCATTATTTTCTTTCAAAAGATGAATGACATCAAGATAAGCCAAGGCTGGTTTCACCATTAAAAAATCAGCTCCTTCCTGTGCATCAAGTTCAGCCTCTATCATGGCTTCATGTTTATTTGCAGGATTCATCTGGTAAGTTTTTTTATCTCCTGACTTAGGAGCTGAATCTAATGCATCTCTAAACGGACCGTAAAATGCAGAAGCATATTTAGCGCAATAACTCATGATAGAAGTGTTTTCAAAGCCATTTTCATCTAATGCATCTCTTATGTATTCCACTCTACCATCCATCATATCAGATGGGCCTATGATGTCAATCCCTGTTTCTGCTTGCGCTAAGGCCATATCGGCTAATACATCCAGCGTTTCATCGTTTAAGATATTTCCATTTTCATCCACAATTCCATCATGGCCATCACTGCTATAAGGATCCATAGCGACATCAGTCATAATACAAGCTTCAGGAAATTTAGATTTTATTTCTTTTAAGGCCTTTATGTAGAAGAAATTCGGATCAGCACTTTTGGTAGCCATTTTATCTTTGTACTTCTCATCTACGACTGGAAAAACATCAAATGCTTTTATTCCCATATTTAGGCATTCCTCAATTTCCTTTAACATTAAGTCTAATGTAAAGCGGTAAATGCCTGGCATGCTATCAACTTCCACCTTCTTATTGGTACCTTCTAATAAGAATAGAGGGAAAATAAAGTCTTTAGTAGTAAGTGTGGTTTCTTCCACCATTTCACGAATGGCGGCTGATTTTCTATTTCTTCTAGGACGAATAAGCATATCTCTAAATTTTTCTTTCTCAAAGTTAAGGTTAATCTAGCGCATAAGAGATTAGATTCTAAAAAAACTCAAATGCTTTACAAATTTATATATAAGATCAAAAATAGACTCTATTTTTGTAGAAGGAAAAAACAACCGTTATGCGATTACTAATCATATTCATTTTTTCAATAGGAATTACAGCTTGCAATCAAAGTCTAAAAAATAAAACTATGAGCGCTGATGAAAAGCTCTCTTTACAACTGGGAAATGCTACCGTCTGGTTTCAGCAGTCTGCCGAGATGGAAGCTCTTTATCTGCAAGCTTATGATAGAGCAAAAATGCTTTTGAAATTGAAAATGGACACCTTATCGAAAAGTGATTTAGCACCAGCCGTTGTTTTAGATTTGGACGAAACTGTACTAGACAATAGCCCTTTTGAAGCCAGATTATTCTTAGATGGCGAAAACTACAGTCCCAGTAGTTGGGAAAAATGGTGCAAAGAGGCTAAAGCTGAATTATTACCAGGAGCAGCAGATTTTCTCGAATTTAGCGACTCACTAGGGGTTCGTATTTTTTATATCTCAAATAGAAAAAATGAAGTATTTGATGAAACTCTTAAAAACCTCCAAAATTTAAATCTTCCTCAATCAAATGCTAATCATTTACTTTTAAGAACTACTACGAGCGATAAAACTGAGAGAAGAGATTCCGTAAAAGCTGGTCATCAAATCTTATTATATATAGGGGATAATCTGACCGACTACAGTCAAATATTTGCCGACAGAGATTCAAATTTGGGTAAAGATTTAGTGCATAAGAATAAAAAAGAGCTGCTTAATAATTTCATTATGTTAGCTAACCCTATGTATGGTGAGTGGGAATCAGCTGTTTATAAAAACGATTACAGTAAATCCGCTTCTGAAAAAATTGAATTAAGAAAAGATATTTTAGACCCCTCCTATTGAGGTTTTGCTAAAATAAACGGAGATAAAATATAATTTATTTTATATTTTTCATTAATCTTCATATTTTGTGAAACTGTTTACAATTATATGAAGATTAATACATCGTTTTACCTTTTCATTCTTTCTTTTTTTGCTTTAAACTTAAGTTCCTATTCTCAAGAAGATATAAGTTGGGCTGAAGCTAAAGAAAAGAAAAGTGCCTCTTTAGATCTTCATTGGTATATTTCCAAGCCATTCATTTATCTTAATTCTCATCAAAAACTCGAAGGTTTAGAAGTTGAAATAATTGAATCTTTCAAAACTTATGTAAAAGAGGAATATGAAGTTGATCTTCAATTAAACTGGAAGGAATCGAAAAGTTTTTATGATATAATTAAAAACACATCCAATACGAATAAACCCAATTCTTTTGGCGTTTCTGCTTTTTCTATTACCAATAAGAGAAAGGAGATCGTAAAATTCAGTTCTTCCTACCTTCCTGACGTAGCCGTTTTAGTATCAAGTAAAGGAACTCCAATAGTAAGGACTTTAGATGGGATCAATAAGATGATGAAGGAAATGACAGCCGTTACTATCAAAGGGACTACTTATGAACAGCTATTAATTGACATAAAAAGGCAGCTTAATTTAGATTTTAATACACTTTATATTAAATCAGATAAAAATATCTTAGACGAAATAAGTAAAGCTGATGATAGATTTGGCTTCATAGACCTTCCAATATATTTAATGCTAATTAAACAGGGCGAAAGTCTTACCAGGCAAAATTTCTTTACGATTAAAGGTGACGGCTATGGTTTTATAATGCCAAAAAATAGTGATTGGAGCATTATTTTTGATGAGTTCATTCAAAACCCCAAAACTACCACACAATTAGCTAGGATAACCTCGAAATATTTGGGGCCTGAGCTTTATAATTTTATTGATGGATTATATAATGAAGAAAATATAAGTGCCTCTATACTTACAAAAGAAAAAGAATTACAACTTGAACAATTAAAGACTGCTAATCTTTTAATTCAACAAGAAAAAAACAATCAATTCACATACATAGCATTAGCTATATCCTCTTCAATTTTAGTAGCCATAACACTCACTTTATTTTACAGAGAGCAAAAATCATCTAAAGCATTAAGTAAAAAAAATGAGCAAATCGAAAAACAGCAATTAAGTATAAAAAGTAAAAATGAACAGCTTTCAAATAGAAATCTTCAGCTTACTAATTTAAATGAAGAGAAAAACAATTTAGTTAAAATACTAGCACATGACTTACGATCACCAATAAATCAAATTACCGGTCTATTAGAAATCTTAAAATTAAGTGAAGAAAACATAAGTAATAACGGTAAAATTACAATTAATCAAGCGCAGGATTCAGTTACTCGCATTAGCCAGATGATCAGTAAAATATTAGATTTTGACGCTTTAGAGGGTAATCGGATGAAAGTAATGTTGGAAGATATAAATGTTAGTGAGTTACTTGATTCAATTGAAAAAGAATTAGAGGTGCTTGCTGATAAAAAAAGTATTAAAATTGACTATAAAACTAATGAGGTTATATCAATTAAATCTGACCACCTGTTTTTAACTCAGATATTGGAGAACATTATTGTAAATGCTATAAAATTTTCAAATAAAGATACATCAATAGATGTTCTAGCTTTCAAAAAAGATAATGAAATCATCTTTTCCGTTAAAGATCAAGGCCCTGGCTTTACAGATGAAGATAAGTCCATGCTTTTCAAAAAGTTTCAAAAATTAAGTTCTAAGCCAACTAATGGTGAAAACTCAACAGGTTTAGGCTTATCAATTGTAAAAAAATATGTGGATTTATTGGAAGGTGAAGTGTGGGTAGAATCAGAAAAAGGAAAAGGAAGCACATTCTATGTAGCGCTTCCTAATGTTTAATAATTTTTTATTTCTCAGCTAACTTCTTTTTCAACTCTTCATTTTCTTTTTGAGTTTCATCAAGTTTAAGCTCATAATCTTTTTGTGTCCTCTGCATTTCTTCCTGAGTTGCAGAAAGCTCCTCCATATTCTGACGCATTTCCTCCTCTTGAGCTCTCATCTCTTCAGTTTGTTGCTGTGATTGCTCATAAAGCTCAGTAGTTCGTTGTGTTACTTTTGCTGTATTTAATGCCACTGCAATACTTTCGCCTGCCTTCTCTAGGAAGTCTTTTTCATACTCTTTCAATACTCTAAAACTTGCTAATTCAATTACACCTTCAATGGTTTCATCTCTTTTAACAGGCGTAATAATTATAGATCTTGGATTTGCATCTCCTAAACCTGATTTTATGTTAATATAATCATCAGGTACTTCTGTCAAATAAATGCTATCCTTTTCTTGATAAGATTGTCCTACTAAGCCTTCTCCTGGCATTAATTGCTTTTTAATTTTCTTCCTTCTATCGTAAGCGTAAGCTCCCTGAAGTTCAAGTACAGTTTCTCCTTTTTCATCTTCGGTTACAATAAAGAATCCTCCTTGATTTAGCTTCATATATTTCACTAGGAATTCAATCACCTCATAAGTTAAATCCTTAAGGTTAGTACCATTATCGCGGATGATATTTGATAACTCTGCAAGCCCTTTATTAGTAAAGCGTTCCTGCTCTTCTCTTAATGAACTTTTCTTGAGACTATCGCGCATATCAATTAGCGCTGCACTAAGCGGATTATCTTCGTCTACATCAAATTCCTTATCGTAATTATTATTGGCAATTTCTTTTGCAAATTCAATATTTACTTTAGTTGCTTTTTCTCTATCTTCACTTTCTATCAACTTTTCAAATAGAACAAAAGACCTTTGCTTACTATTAATTGAATATATTGATGCAATTATTACGGCCACCACAACTAAACCTACATGAAATGCGAAGGTTTGTAAATCCATATAATCTAGTTGAGTAAAATAGATAGATTGATAAGCTTCATTTCCTTCAATAAACCCTAAATATTGAATATATGCAAAAGATGCATGATGAATCGCTATAAATAAGGTAGCCGGAATAAATACCCTATAATCCTGATAAGCCATTAAAACTATAATAGCAACAAATGCAGTAAAGTGCATTTCAAAAAGGCCATGCATTTGATAGATGAATTGAGCCATGAATATACCCACTACCAAACTTCCTATATATTGGTGAGCTCTCTTACCTCTCAATATAAATTTAACACCGAAATACAATATTAAACTCAAAGAGCCAACTCCTAAACCGACCAACCATGTATCATAAAAGAAGGCTAAAAATATACCAAATATGTAATAACCTAATAATGTCCTTTCTATTAACCTATCCGCTCTGCAATTGATTTCATTCATAAAGGGTTTAAAGCGGTCTACAGAAATTTTGCTCATTTTTCTAAAAAATTAAAAAACTTATCAATTCTAGTTAAATCATTACCATTAGCTGGTAATTCACATCCATACGCTATAGTTGCTAACTCTGGAAATACGGGTGCTTCTTTTCCAGTGGTCATAGCCTGTAATGCTATGGAAGCAAACTTCGTATTTTGGGTTGTACAAAATCTTGCTTTATTGTAATTACCACTGAAATATATAACATTATTTTTAATTAAAACTGCTTGCGGAGTACTATAAATACCCAACTGATTTGCAATCTCGCCTGAGGTATCCAAATGTAATCGAATACCTAAATCATATTTTTCTCTGAATTCTTTAATTTCTTTAGGTGATTTATCAATGGATTCTAGAACCGCAATGAATTTCACCTTATCGCTATATTGTATTGTCAGATCCTTAAATTCTTTAATATTAAATCTGGAACAAGGGCAATCATAGTTGTAGAAGTGGACAAATACATCCTCTTCATTTTGAACTCCTAAGGCCTTTAATACTGAAGCTGAAACAGAATCTCCTGACTCTATTTCTATTAGGTTTTCTGGTTTTGGAGTAGGCTTAGAAAATTTCCATTCCTGATTCCAAAATATAAACCCGATTGTAGTTAGAATCGATAATATAAATATTATCGCAATTGTAATTCTCATAAATTCTCCCCTATATATCAGCAAGTTAGAAATATTAATAGGTTTTAAAAGTAGATACGAAATATAATCTACAAATAGATTTAATTTACGGATGTATATAAGGAAAATGAGGACAAAAAAAAGAAGTAGTAAAATCTACTTCTTTAAATTAGTTATTTATCAGGTCTATTTTGATGACGATCTTTTACCTTCTCTTTTATTCTGCTGAGATTACTCTTTGCAGTATCGTAGCAATCTTGTGCTGCTGTAACAAAACTATCTCCCTTTCCAGTTACAAAAAGATCGTTTCCTGGCAAAAAGAACTTTGCCTCAACTGTTTTTTCTCGATCATCATTTTGAGCGTTTGATTTTAAGTAAAGATCAATTCCCACGATTTGGTCATTATACTTACTTAGTTTGTTAAACATGTCTCTAACATGATCATTCAGTTCCTGACTAATATTAAAATCTACTGGTTCTAGCGTAATATCCATTATGATAAGTTGTTTTGGTATAAATCTGATTGTTCAATAGTTTCAGCTACATTCCTTAAATCCGCCAAAACATTAAAAACTTGTTGATGAGCGGTTTCAGCCTCTTGATTATATCGAGCATTTCTGAATGCCACTAAAGGCTCAATATTAATTTCTGCTGGCAGTTTTTGATTTTCCGATAACTCTCTCGCGGCCTGACCAATTTCCTGAAGATATTCATAAACTGTTTCTTTTACAGTTTCGTTTTTACGGAAATCTTCATAAGTCATGCCATCTGTTTGAGCATTAATTTGAGCTATATTATCTACTATCCTATTTAAATGTTGTACGGTTTCTTGTAATTGCATCATACTATAGAAAGCGTTTAAATCAGGATTTTGTTACGATTAATTCAGATTTACGGTAAGATAAGTAATTAAAAAAGCGCCTAATAATCTAGTAATTAATCCTTTGCTACTTCTTTTCTTTTTAAGTTCTCACAATTTTCAATAGTGCAATCTCCATAAAAAACTAAAGAATGATTTTTGATATCTGAACTTAGTGATTTCCCTATTCTCTTTTTAATTTCCTCTATGCTAGGGTCTAAAAACTCCTTTATTTTTAAGCAGTTGTTGCAAACTAAATGGTCGTGGTGCTCATAAGTTAATGCCGGCTCATATAGTGCATTCTTATCTTTAAAATTATGTTTTACCACTAAACCGCATTCCACTAATAAGTCTATAGAATTATAAACTGTAGCTCTTGAAATCGTATATTCCTTATTTCTCATTCTTAGGAATAAAGTCTCAACATCTATATGTTCATCCTGAGGGAGATAATATATTTCTTCTAATACAGAATAGCGTTCTGAAGTTTTTCTTAAATTCTGATCATTCAGATACTCATCTAATATGTTTTTTGCGCGCTGCAAAATTTCCTTCATCACTGGTTTAGAGATCGACATTATTAGCTTATTTTCTTTTTCAACCACTAAAGTTAAGTTTTGATTATGAAGTACAAAATAGCATAGGATTAATTTATTGAAGTTTAAAGCCATTCTAAACTAAATTTTTTAGTTACTTCCGTCTCCTTTACATATGTTATTATTTTTTTGTAGATTGAAGTGTGTGATAAATCTCAAGCCAAACCATGATAAATGTCATGTTTTTAGAACTAGACTGCTGCTAGTTTTGAATCTAGAAAATTTAGCTATTAATGAGTTTAGAAACAGCACAGAATAAAGCCTTAAAATGTACCCATTGCGGAGAGCCTTGTGTGGATGAATTAATCCAAAGCCAGGGAGAAAACTTTTGCTGCGAAGGTTGTAAGATGGTTTATGAAATCTTGCTGGAAAATGACTTAGATAACTTTTACTGTGTAGCAGATTCACCAGGAGTTAATAAAAAGAAAAATAATAGTTTCGAATATTTAAAAGAAGAAAGCTTTGCGAACAGCCTGCTCGATTTTAAAAATGATGAAATAAGTAAAGTTCGATTCTTTATTCCAGCAATTCATTGCAGTGCTTGTATTTGGTTACTTGAGAAATTATACAAATTGAATTCTGGCATTGTAAGCAGCAGGGTGGATTTCAATAAAAAGACGGTTATCATCTCTTTTAAGCATAATAATCTTTCACTGTATGAACTAGTAAAATTATTAGATTCCATTGCTTACACACCTGATATTCAACTTGAAAATAAAAAAACTAATCCCTCTCCTTATAGAAGAATTTGGCTTCAGATTGGCATAGCAGGTTTTGTTTTCGGTAATAGCATGCTTTTCAGCTTACCAGAATATTTTGGACTTGATATCCTGAATGAAGATTTACTAACCAAAATATTCCCTTATTTAAATGCTTTATTAGCTATTCCAGTACTAGTTTTTTCAGCCCAAGATTATTTTAAATCTGCTTGGGGTGTCATCAGGCAAAGACAAATCAATATGGATGTTCCCATCAGTATCGGGATCATCACTTTATTTATTTATAGCTATTACATTATATTTATTCAATCCGGTTTAGGCTATTTAGATTCCTTATCTGGCCTGATATTCTTTTTATTACTAGGGAAATATTACCAACAGAAAACTTTTGATCACCTTCGATTCGATAGAGACATTAAATCATTCTTTCCTCTTTCAGTAAGTAGAATAAAAGGAAGGTTAGAAGAACAAGTGTTATTAAATAATATTCTTCCATCTGATATTTTAAAAATCAGAAACGAAGAAATTATTCCAGCAGATAGCTTATTAATTTCAGATTCTGCATCAATAGACTACAGTTTTGTAACTGGCGAATCTTTACCGGAAATCAAGCAAAAAGAAGAGCTAATTTATGCAGGTGGCCGTTTAAAAGGATCTGCAATCTTAGTTCAGGTAAAAAAGAGACCTTCTCAAAGCTACTTAAATCAGTTATGGGATGATGAATCCATTCAAAGTGGTGCGAAAGCAGCCGTACAAAGTACTGCAGATAAAATTAGTAAATATTTCACTGGAGTTGTTTTATCAATTGCTTTTATCGCCTTCTTAAGCTGGTTATTCATAGGGTCGTTTGAAAATGCCATCACCGCATTTACTACTGTCCTGATAGTGGCTTGTCCGTGTGCCTTAGCACTAGCTACACCTGTTACACTTGGTTTTGCAATGAGAATACTGGCTAAAACTGGATTCTTTGTAAAAAACACCCAAGCCGTAGAAAACTTATCAAAAATTGACACAATAGTATTTGATAAAACGGGCACATTAACTTATTCAGATAAAGCAGAAGTAGTATTTGAAGGAAATATGCCAGAGCATAAAGTTTTAGCAGCTGTAAAAACCTTATTTAACCAATCAAAGCATCCATTAAGCAGAATTATTTACAATTGGCTTCCATCCTATCCCGTTCAAAATATTGAGGATTATAAAGAAATCAGTGGCCAAGGCATTTCTGCAAAAGTTAATGGCCAAATCATTAAATTAGGTAAAAAGGAATTTGTTGATCACCAATTAAAAAGTGATAATAATACTGTAAATAGAACGCAAGTCTATATTAATGTAGATGGTTTAACTTATGGCTGCTTTAATGTTAAGCACGTTTTTAGAGAAAACATAGGTGATTTATTCAATAGTCTCACTCCTGAATACGAATTAAGTCTGCTTTCTGGTGACATTTCTACCGAAAAAGACTACTTAAAGAAGTGGATAAAGGAGGAAAACCTTTATTTTGAACAGCTTCCTGGTGATAAAAAGGAATTCATACTAAAATCTCAAGCTGCAAATCAAAAGGTATTAATGGCAGGAGATGGATTAAATGATTCTGCTGCATTAAAGAGCAGTGATTTTGGATTAGCCATTACTGAATCAACCAGTCAATTTAGTCCTGCTTGTGATGGAATTTTATTAGGAAATAAAATTCAACAGTTGCCAAAAATCATGAAATTCTCAAAATCTGCTTTCAAATTAGTGATTGCTGGTTTTATAGTATCATTCCTTTACAACATTATCGGTTTAAGCTTGGCAGTTCAAGCCTTATTATCCCCTGTTATTGCTGCTGTCTTAATGCCTATTAGCTCCTTTTCTGTAGTGCTTTTAGCTACTGTAGGCACAAGGTATTATGCTAAAAAATACTTCTTCAACCCTCAAAATAAGAATGAGATATGAGTGTAATGATCATCCTAATTATAGTGAGTTTGTTCGTTGCCAGTGGATTTCTGGCGGCATTCATCTGGGCTGTAAAATCAGGCCAGTTCGATGATGCCTCCACTCCATCTTATCGCATGCTGTGGGATGATGCAACCACTCAAAAGAAAATAAATAAACAATCGTCTAATCATAAACAAAAATCAAATGGGAATTGAAAAATTTCACTATGACAACAAAGTCGTCAAATACTTTGCAATAGCAACAGTAATTTGGGGCGCTATAGGAATGCTGGTTGGCTTATTGGCCGCCACGCAATTATTTGCACCTGAAGCCAATATGGGTAATGAATATACCACCTTTGGCCGAATAAGACCTCTCCATACAAATGCCGTAATTTTTGCATTTGTAGGGAACGCAATTTTTGCTGGGGTTTATTATTCGATGCAAAGACTCCTAAAAACAAGAATGTTTAGTGATGCTCTATCATGGATAAACTTCTGGGGATGGCAAATCATCATTCTTTCAGCTGTTTTAACCTTACCATTAGGCATCACCACTTCTAAAGAATATGCTGAATTAGAATGGCCAATTGATATTGCCATTGCTCTAATTTGGGTAGTATTCGGTATCAATATGATTGGTACTATCATTAGAAGAAGAGAAAAACATATGTATGTTGCTATTTGGTTTTACATCGCTTCTTTTGTAACAGTTGCAGTACTTCATGTAGTAAATTCATTTGCACTTCCAGTTAACTTTTTAAAGAGTTACTCTGCTTTTGCAGGTGTACAGGATGCTTTGGTACAATGGTGGTATGGGCATAATGCGGTTGCATTTTTCTTAACAACACCTTATTTAGGTTTGATGTACTACTTCTTACCTAAAGCTGCAAACAGACCCATTTATTCTTATAAACTATCGATCGTTCACTTTTGGGCTTTGATATTTTTATACATCTGGGCAGGTCCACACCACTTATTATATACTTCTTTACCAGAATGGGCACAAGCTCTAGGTACAGCTTTCTCTATTATGTTGATTGCGCCATCTTGGGGTGGTATGGTGAATGGGTTATTAACCTTAAGAGGTGCTTGGGATCGCGTTAAAGAAGATCCTATCTTGAAATTTATGGTAGTGGCGATTACTGCTTATGGTATGGCAGTATTTGAAGGTCCTATGCTTTCATTAAAAAATGTAAATGCTATTGCTCACTATACAGATTGGATTGTAGCACATGTGCACATTGGTGGTTTAGGCTGGAATGGATTCTTAACCTTCGGTATTTTGTACTGGATGATTCCACAAATGTGGAAAACACAGCTATTCTCTAAAAAATTAGCAAATACACACTTCTGGTTAGGTACTCTAGGAATTGTATTCTATGCATTGCCAATGTATGTATCAGCCATTACACAAGGCTTAATGTGGAAAGAATTTACAGCAGAAGGTATCTTACAATACCCTAACTTCTTATCTACCACCTTACAGATCATCCCTATGTATATGCTAAGAGCATTTGGAGGATTATTATACTTATCAGGTGTTTTTGTTATGGTTTATAACCTTATCAAAACAGCTAAGCAAGGAACATTTGTGCCTAACGAAGCTGCTGAAGCTCCTGCTTTAGAAAAAGCAGTAAGCACAGGAAAAGAATACTGGCACAGAGTATGGGAAAGAAAACCTGTTTTCTTCACTATTTTAACTACAGTTGCTATTTTGTTAGGAGGTATTTTTGAGTTGATACCATCTTTCATGATGAAAACGAAAGATGTTACAACCATTGCATCCGTTCAGCCTTACACGCCACTTGAGCTTGAAGGTAGAGATATTTATATCAGTGAAGGTTGTGTAGGGTGTCACTCTCAAATGATTCGACCATTCAGATCTGAAACTGAAAGATATGGAGAATACTCTAAAGCGGGTGAATTCGTTTATGACCGCCCATTCCTATGGGGTTCAAAAAGAACGGGACCCGATTTACACAGGGTAGGAGCAAAATACCCGGATTCGTGGCACTACAACCATATGTATGATCCAAGATCCATGTCTCCAGGTTCTACCATGCCTCCATATCCTTGGTTATTGAGCCAAGCTTATGATTTAGAAGGACTTCCTGATAAGATCACTACAATGAGAAAATTGGGAGTTCCTTACGAAGATGGATTTGAAGAGGATGTACAAACAAATGCATTAACACAAGCTGATAAAATTGTTAAAAGCTTGAAAGCAGATGGAATTGAAACAGTACCTGAAGCCAAAATTGTAGCCTTAATTGCATACCTACAAAGACTGGGTACTGATATTAAAACTGAAGTAGCAGAAAATTAAAATAAGAAGACATGTTTAAACACTATTTTGAAAAAATCGATAATGTGGAAATTTTTCCAATCATCTCTTTAAGCATATTCTTCATATTCTTTATTGGGTTGATTTGGTGGGTAATCAAAGCAGATAAAAATTATATCAGCAAAATGAAATCCTTACCGGTGGAAGAGGAAACTAAAACACTTAAAACGGACCAACAATGAAAATTTTTAATAAAAAGTTATGGACTGGCCTTTTCCTATTTGGGATAGGCCTTCAGCCAATTTTTGCTCAAACTGAAGAGGTTTTGGAAGATATCACAATTGAAAAAGTTTCTATCTGGGATCAGTTAATGCAAACTGAACAGGGTAGAATGTTACTGTTGATTGGTGGATTGCTAGCGACTTTAATAGTACTACTAATTGTACTAACTATCCTTATGGTTAAAACTGCTGATATAATTCTCAATAAAAGAGCAGCAGAAAAAGGAGAAGTTAGATTATCCTTCTATCAGCAGTTTAAACAAAGATGGATTACAGGTAAATTAAGACCGGTTGATCAACAAGGTGACATGATGCTGGATCACGATTATGATGGCATTAAGGAAATGGACTATGGAATGCCTCCATGGTTGAGTTATGTTTTCTTAGGCACTTTCCTATTCGCTGTATTCTATATCCCTGCTTTTTTAATTTTTGATATTGTACCAGATCAGCAAACTGAATATCAACAACAAATTGAAGAAGCAGCTTTATTAGCAGAAGCCAGAGCTAAAGCTGGAATGGTAGCTATTTCGGCAGAAACTGCAGAGTTTTCAGATGAGCAATCTGTAATTGAAGCAGGTAGTGCTATATATCAGAAAAACTGTGCTGTATGCCATGCAAATGATGGCGGGGGTGGTGTTGGTCCCAATTTAACAGATGAATACTGGTTGCATGGTAATGACATTTCAGGAGTTTTTACTACGGTTTCTGAAGGTGTACCGGCTAAAGGTATGATTCCTTGGAAAGGGAATTTAAGTCCTAAAGAAATTCAAGATGTATCAAATTACGTCTTGAGTTTAGTGGGAACAACTCCTGCTAGTCCGAAGGAACCTCAAGGTGAGATTAGAAAACAAGAAATGGCAGAAGAGAGAATAGAAGAAAAGGTTGAGGAATTACCTGAAGTAAAGGAAGTAGAATAAATATATTTTAAAAACCTGTCAAGCATATCAATGCCTGACAGGTTTAAATTACAGTAAAATGGATAGTTTAAATCAAGAGCAGTTTAGAGGTCAATTAGCCACCGTTGGCGAAAAAGGAAAAAGAAATTGGATTTTTCCCAAGAAGCCTAAAGGCTTTTACCACAATTATAGAAGGATATTGGCGTGGCTTTTATTGATTTTGTTTTTTGCTGGTCCATTTATCACCATAGGTGGTCACCCTTTACTATTATTCAATATTTTTGATCGAGAATTCGTAATTCTTGGTAGTGTTTTCTGGCCTCAGGATACTCACCTACTCATTTTTCTTTTACTGATCTTTGTAATCTTTGTATTATTATTTACAGTAGTTTTTGGAAGAGTTTGGTGCGGATGGGCCTGCCCTCAAACTGTGTTCATGGAAATGGTATTCCGTAAAATTGAATATTGGATCGAAGGTGATGCCAATCAACAAAGAAAACTTGCGGCTGCTCCATGGAGCTTTAATAAAATCTGGAAAAAGAGTTTAAAACAAGCAATATTCCTAGCCATTGCATTTTGGGTATCGCATACTTTCATGGCCTATTTATTAGGAATAGATGAAATGACTACCGTCATAAAAGCGGGGCCTAACGCTAATTGGAGTGGCTTTACAGGGCTCCTAGTTTTTACAGGTATCTTTTATTTTGTATTTTCTTATTTCAGAGAACAGGCTTGTACCGTAGTTTGTCCATATGGTAGACTTCAAGGTGTTTTCCTTGATAAAAAATCAATAGTTGTGATTTATGATTGGCTTAGAGGTGAACCAAGAGGGAAAATGAAAAAGAGAGAACCTCAAGCGGATAAAGGTGATTGTATAGATTGTAATTTATGCGTTCAGGTTTGCCCTACAGGCATAGATATTCGAAATGGTACGCAAATGGAATGCGTAAACTGTACGGCTTGCATTGATGCTTGTGATGAGGTAATGACTAAAATTGATAAACCAAAAGGTTTGATCCGATTTGACTCTGAAGAAGGGGTTGAAAAGAAAAAGAAAAAATTGATTACGCCTAGAGTCATGGCTTATTCAGCAGTACTTGCTATTTTAGTAGTAGCCATGGGCTTTTTATTAGTGCAAAGAGCTCCCATTGAGGTGACCGTTACCAGAACGCCTGGTTCAATTTATCAAATAAAAAATGATTCTATTATTAGCAATATGTACCAGATGGAAATGATTAATAAATCATTTGATGATATGAATCTAAGCTATAAAGTGATCCCAAAAAGTGCAACACTATTTTTCCCAGCAGGTCCTATAAAAGTTTTAGAAGGTCAAGCAAAAGAGGATACTTACGTATTTATAGAAATGACAAAAGATTCCTTCTCAAAAATTGATGAGGAAATAGTAGTTGAAATATACCGCGATGGAAAGTTAATTCAAAAGGTAGATTCTCGCTTTCCGGGACCAAAAACATTTAATAACGCATTATAATATGAATTGGGGAAATAAAATAACCATTGTTTTTATCAGTTTTGTGATTTTAGTGATCACTATGGTAACGATAAGCATGAAGCAGGACTTTTATTTAGTAGAAGAAAACTATTATGAGGAAGAGATTGCCTATCAATCGAAAATGGAAGAAATAAAAAATGGGCAAAATTGGCAGGGGAAAATTCGCACCATTCAAAATGGAAATATAGTATCCTTAAGTTTTGAAGATGCTGATAAGGTGTCTGGAAAAATAAGCTTTATAAGACCTGCCGATGCTAATCTAGACTTTTTCATTCCACTAACCGAAGAAGCCAATATTCCAGTAGAAAAATTTGAGGTAGGAAATTGGAAAGTTGCCTATGAATGGGAACAGGGTGGAGTGAAATATTTCAAAGAAGATAAAATCTTTATTCAAAAGTAATATGATTTGGGCAGCACTTAGCATCGGACTTTTAGGAGGAATGCATTGCACCTTAATGTGCTCTCCATTAATGCTAGGTGTTTTCCGAAATCAGCAATTAGCACTTGGTTTTGCAGCCTATCAATTCGGCAGAATAATAACCTATATCATCCTTGGTCTTGTCCTTGCTTTTGTAGGTGAAAGTTTATCCATATTAGGCTGGCAAAATGGTCTGTCTTTATTGATGGCAGTTTTCATAGTTTATTTTTATGTTATACCTAGCCGTTATAGGTTTCTAAACTTTATCAATAAAATAGAATCAATTCCTTATCAGAAAGTAAAGAATGGCTTTAAAAAATTCATTGGAAAGCCAGATCTTATTTCAAGATTTTCTATTGGTCTTTTGAATGGCCTATTACCTTGCGGTTTGGTTTACCTGGCATTATTAAGCTCCTTTACGACTGAAACCATAATGGATTCCATCGTATTTATGGCAGTATTTGGTTTGGGTACTTTACCGTGGATCATAGCAAGCGTTTGGGCTGGAAAAATGACCTTTAAAAAACTAAATGGCTTCACTCAAAAACTTAAACCAGTATTAGCCCTCACCTTAGCTCTGTTTCTATTTTTACGAGGCATGGAAGTGCAGTTTATTCATATCCCCCTTCCTGATTTAGGACAAAATCAAACCGAAATGCAAATTCCTATTTGTGGCGAAAGGTGAGAGAATGAAAAAACTTTTCCAAAGTGCTAAATTTTGGAAAAGTTATTAAGTAAGCTGGTTGTGAATTGCTTTCGAAATTGTATCTTATGAGATGATTCACAGGGCTGGTTACTTATTAGGCTATGGTGATGTTGTTGTGAATTGCTTTCGAAATTGTATCTTATGAGATGATTCACAGGTATCAACTTTAGGACCACCAATCATTTTTCGTTGTGAATTGCTTTCGAAATTGTATCTTATGAGATGATTCACAGGGGAGGAACAAACGCAACGCCTTTTGGTATTGTTGTGAATTGCTTTCGAAATTGTATCTTATGAGATGATTCACAGGTTATTATATCTTGATATAACTTCCTCTTGGTTGTGAATTGCTTTCGAAATTGTATCTTATGAGATGATTCACAGGGAAGCTACAGAGTTAGTAGAATCTACCTGGTTGTGAATTGCTTTCGAAATTGTATCTTATGAGATGATTCACAGGTAATTCAACTTCGCTTAATCTTCTTGTTGTGTTGTGAATTGCTTTCGAAATTGTATCTTATGAGATGATTCACAGGCCCATGGAAATGGTTGTATAGAACTCTATAGTTGTGAATTGCTTTCGAAATTGTATCTTATGAGATGATTCACAGGGAATCATCAATGGTAAAAAAGCACCTTATGGTTGTGAATTGCTTTCGAAATTGTATCTTATGAGATGATTCACAGGAAACTGATAGAGCATTCCCCAAGGGCTATGGTTGTGAATTGCTTTCGAAATTGTATCTTATGAGATGATTCACAGGTTAAAGCGCACCGCCCACTTGCTTCCCACTGTTGTGAATTGCTTTCGAAATTGTATCTTATGAGATGATTCACAGGGCTTTGAGCAGCTTTTCTTTAGTGAACTGGTTGTGAATTGCTTTCGAAATTGTATCTTATGAGATGATTCACAGGTAGCTTGTTCATTTTATCGAGCTTCTCGCAGTTGTGAATTGCTTTCGAAATTGTATCTTATGAGATGATTCACAGGGAAGAGGTGCAGGTTGATTTGGAAGCCGAAGTTGTGAATTGCTTTCGAAATTGTATCTTATGAGATGATTCACAGGTCTTCGAAAACGAAAGAATTACAACATCGTGTTGTGAATTGCTTTCGAAATTGTATCTTATGAGATGATTCACAGGGGATTTTTATACTTCCAAACTGATTGAAGGTTGTGAATTGCTTTCGAAATTGTATCTTATGAGATGATTCACAGGAGGCCTCCATGATCTTTGAAGCCAATTACCGTTGTGAATTGCTTTCGAAATTGTATCTTATGAGATGATTCACAGGGTTGGTCAAAGCACATTACCCACAGGTGTTGTTGTGAATTGCTTTCGAAATTGTATCTTATGAGATGATTCACAGGGCTATGTAGGTCGATAGCTGCTTGCTTATGGTTGTGAATTGCTTTCGAAATTGTATCTTATGAGATGATTCACAGGTTACCATGCTCTAAAAAGCTGGTAACCTGTTTGTTATGTCCAAAATTAGAATTTTAAAAAATACCTCCAATCCTCCCAAGTTTTTAAAATCTTGAAGGTTATTTTTATCCTGCTTTAGAAACAGAAAGGAGCAATTAACTTTTTCAAAGTTGACTTCGAAGAGCAATTTTAATATTAATCAATCTACTCACCTTATATAAATGAACTTTGGAAAAGTTTTATAAAAGTAAGCAGTTCAAAATAATTCCAATTGCTGCGCAGGTCTTTGGTTTTCCTGAGGAGCAGTACCATGAAATATTTCCATCATGCCAAACTGCCTGTCGGTTATGTGCATAATGCAGACTTTTCCTTTATCGGGTAAAATGTTTTTTACTCTTTTAATATGAACATCTGCATTTTCGCGACTGGCACAAAAGCGCGAATATATGGAAAACTGAAACATAGCAAAACCATCATCCAGTAAATTCTTGCGAAATTTAGTAGCTATCTGCCGGTCCTTTCGGGTTTCGGTCGGCAAATCAAAAAACACCATCACCCACATACTTCTATATTGGTTAAGTCTGGAATAATAATTAGCGTCCATATTCAGGATAGATAATTTTCCTGCTCACGCCCGCAAAACAATCAAAAAGCGAACTGGTCGTTCGACTAGCTGCCACCATTAACGGACTTCTACTTCCATCAATAAAAACATCCATAGCCGCAATGCTCAATAATTCAGATTTAAGGACAGTATTCAATTCTGAATAATCATCCTCATTTTCCACTATATGCGCCACAATCAAATCTACATAGGGTCGATAAGGCTCCATTAAATCATCTGCCAAGCAAAAAGGATTATATTTGTTCCTATGCCAAATCCCTAAAACGGTCAACATGCCTGAACTTACAATGGCTCTGGCTATAATGGCTCTTAAAATAGCATAGCCATAATTCAATAAATTATTGGGAGGAATCCCATGTTGCTCTCGGTTAAAATCTTCGATATCGAATAATGACTGCCAATAAACTGCCGCAGCTTGGGCCTCATGATTTCCACTGTCCCCTGATTGTACATTTCTAGAAAGATATTCCAATCTTACTGCATCCAGTCCTCTTTCCGTTAAGTGTGCCGCTTGATTTTGGATTTTAGCCGATACGGTTTGCGCCCAAAGATTTTTTTTCAAAGGTTTGCTGGCATTAATTTGGTAGCGAACCCTTTCGGTTAATTGCGTATGTCCATGGGTAGGTAAAAGTAAAGCTGTTGGCAAATGCTGTCCGTTACATGAAATCACGCTGCTTTTGTTTTCGGTTAGTTTCTGCAAGAGTCCGTTGGTAATGGTAATCTGTTGATTTTCCAGCACAATTATTCCAACATCTTCTATAGGAATCAATCGATCATCTTTTTCCTCCTCGGGAAAACTAACTTTCAGTTGTTGATTCTGGGTGCTTAGGTAAGCAGGATTTCCGAAAAATAAAGTACGTTTGATCATAGCTTTTGTCAATTATAAAATTTCTAAAGTTTCCAACTTTAAGAAAGTTGGAAACTTTCTTATACCCTTATTCTAAATTCATATTTAAAATCCTTCTCCTTTTCTCTTCTGAGCAATACAATAAGTTATCTATATTATCAAAATAGCCTATAGCTTTTGGTCTAGCTAATAGACTTCTAGACTCCATATTGTTATATGCGTGCCAACTACTCCAGTTCCAATCCTCAATTTTATTAGAGAATTTATGTTTTATAGGATTAATATGGATGTATAAAAAGGCCTCCTGCCATTGTTCAATCGATTCTATTGGTTTTCTTTTAAAATTCTTCATGAATAGGCTTCCTTTTCTGTTATATTTTTTGTTGAAAGCCATCGTGTAACTAATAAAAAGATTTGCAAATTGCTTTGAGGCTTTTGCTTCGATTTCATCCAAAGAATCCAACTTTTCGAAAGTTGGATTCTTTTTGAGCACATCAGCTTCTTTAACTTTTACTAAAAAATGAAAATGGTTGGGCATCAAGCAATAGGCATAAGTATCCACTACATCTGCCAAATGCTTTTTATATTGCTTTAAAAAGAAACGATAATTCTCTTCCTCTCGAAAGATATTTTCGCTTCCGTTTGCGTGGTTGTAGATATGGTAGGTTTGTCCTGTTTCCATTCTATTGCTATTTAAGGTTTCCAACTTTTGGAAAGTTGGAAACCTTCCTATTATCAGTTAATATTCTCCTACTTGTACTATTTTACCTAAATGATTAATTCTCACTTTGATAATACCATTTAATGGAGAGGTACTTCTAATATTTCTAAAAGCTTTATTTTTTAGTTTTTCATTTTCTTCAACATTTGTCTCTAAATGATGTCTAAACATATAATTTTTTGTTGCAATTTTCTGAACTCTATATAAATTGGGACTTATAAGATCATAATTATTTGGATCTAATAAATCAATTTCAGCAGGATTAAATTCATCGTTCGCAAAAACAAAAAACTCATTCTGCTTCATACTAAATAAAAACTCCCATCCTAAAGGGTGTTGCTTATTGATTATTGGTAGATTTTCATTTTTTCGAATAACTGCTTCAAAAAATGAAACCACTTCTTCTTGTAATTTACCTTTATCATCCTTGTAAATCGCTACATGATGATTATTACCTGTACTCACATAATCAGCAGGAATTTCATTACCATTTTGATCAAGTATTGGATTACCAAAATGGTCTCGTTTTATATGAAGGACTTCGGCATTATTAACTCCACTTATCTTCACTCGATTAATAGCGATTCCTTTATCTTTGTTTTGCCAGATAGGATTCTCTTCCAAATTGCCAAATGCCTCTTTTGCATTCCCATTGAACTCATCTAATCGGCTTTGCAAAATTCGTTTCAATCCAATATCCATTACTTTATCCACCTTAAGATCAGGTGAAACATCTTTTCTTATTGTATAGCCTGGTACCAGCTGAACCGTTTTTACTTTTTCATCCAATTTAATGTTCTGAGATAAATTAAGATAAATAGGATTTTTACTCAATGCATTTTTTCCTGTAAAGGCCTTTTTTGCATTGCCAGTATATTCAGCTAGCCGCTTCTTCAATGCTTCCCTTTCTGCTTTCCTAGCTACTGTTTTGATTTTTTCATAATCAAAGGCAGCCCCCACTTTTTCTAGTTTAGTTTCGTAAATATGTGATTTACCATAAATTGTTTCTTTATGGAGTTGTGCTCGTGGAGTATTTACTTTTTGTTCGTTAAATCCTCCTCGCTTTTTAGTTTTGTTGGTGTTTATTGTAACTACCTTGTTTTTTGCTTTATATGAAACTAGAATATTTGAAAGGTGCTTTTTTGCTTCTTCCCGGATATTATCAATTGGACTTTTAAAAAGAAACTTACCATTTACTTTTTCTAAATATTTCTGTTCAATTCCATAAATTTCTTTCCCCTTTTTATCCTCTCTACCCCTTGCATTTAATCTGTTTAAATATTGGATGAAAGCAGGCTTGGTAAAGGCAACGGCCAAGGCATCCATAGCATGATGACGGTGGTCATTGCGTTTAGTCCAATCCTTAATTTTTCGAAGCTTCTCACCATTTTTACCTTCAATAATTGTGGTTAAGCCTAGTGCATCATATTTGTCCCAATTCAGTTCTTTCATCACTTCTATCAGCCCCCAGTCTTCTCTTAACTTATCTGTAACCTTTCCAGTGGTAACGGTTACATTTCTTACAGCATCAAAAAGCACCTCAACTGCTTTTCTACTGATATATCTGGTTTCTTGTATCTGGCGTTCAATAAAATCCTCAGGGATTTTATCATTTGGCATTAGTAGTTTTTGGACTTTTGTTTTGCTGATTTTTCCATAAAAACTTTTTACACGCTCTTGATATTGCTCAAATTCTTCTTTAGTGAAAGTATCTTCTAAGAAACTATAAGCCGTGCTATTACTCTTATCTATATTAAGCTGTCTTTCACATAATGTTTTATTGGAAAAGGAATCATCAAATAACCTTGATTTAGGTATGATATGCTCAATGTCATACTCCTTAGAAAACAATTTACTTGCTTCAATAGGTTTTCCAGTGTATAAAGATATTCCGTCTGTTTCTAGCCAAAGCTTGTACCGTACTAAATCATTTCGAGTAACTCGTGACAGTCCAAATTCCTCTCTCAGGACTTTCCTATACTTTTCATGATCTCTGGTAGCTGCAGCAATATTACTTGTCATATTTTTACGCTGCTCAGCATTTGCCTTAAGTTCTCTAGCCATTTCTACCCTGATTTCATCTGGTTTACCTAGTTTAGGATCATCAATAATAGCATTTACAACATTAATCATTTGGTTGAGAATTTTCTCAACCACTGGGTTTCTTAATGAATTCTTTTTAAGTAAATCTATTTTATCAACCAGTTCTCTTTTTTCATTATCTTCTCTTGTTAATGAAGATGAATGATTATAGCCTGCAATTTTACAAGCTTCAGTATAATCCAAACCTTCTTTTAAATGCGGTAGAATTTTTTTAATAGCTTTACTACTCAACTCAGCATGTTCATCTTGCAAACTGATGTTAAGTAAAAACTTACAATGGCTATCCTTGAAGCCAAACTTTTTGATAAGGTTCTTTTTAAGACTATCATTTTCTTCAGCTGAATAAATTAGATGCCAAAACTGAATATAAGGCTGTTTTTCGTATTCCTCTCCCTCAAATTCTTCAATCAATTTAAGTAGATCAGTATTAATATTAAATCTTAAAAACGCTTCGGAAAATTGATCTAAAATATCGTCTGAGGTCATCTTGGAAAGATCAATTTGTTCACCGTCCTCTAATTCAATTATTTTTGCAAAAGCCTCAAAAAATACTGAATTTGTCCTATTACCTTCTACTTTAGGGAAATTTAATTCAAACTGCTTACTATTAAGTGGCATATGTTTAAACAAATCATTTTCAGTCATTTGATTTTTAAAAGCCAACTCTTTTGCTATTTCTTTTTTTAACTCTAGTTCAAGTACTCTCTTGTCATTAGGATTACCTTTTTTTGTTACCAGGAGGTTATTAAGGTTCTGCCAAATTCTAAATTCTTGAAATAATGGATGTGATTTTGGAACTACCTTATGGTTGGGCTCAAACTCACACTTACTAATTAAATGTTTTTGTGATTTGAGCTTTCTTTGGTAAAAAATTGTTACATCCCTTACTTCCTTCTTTAATTTTTCCGTTAGCTCTGGATGAAATTTGATCTGAGTTTCCCAAATTCTTTCAAATTCATCCAAATAATCTTGTCTGTAAAACACTTGCCCCTTTAAACGGGTATGTGGTTTTTTTAGAATTTGCTTGTATAGGTTCTGACCTACTGTTTCATTGTTGAAATAAAGTTCTTTGCTTCTATCACTAATGGCTCCCAAATAGCCACTAGAAGCGTTTATTTGGCTGTTAATTTGAGATAAAATAAATGCTATTTCTGACAATTCAAGTCTTTCATATACTGACTTATTCCTCAATTCAAATTCAAATAACTTCTTTTCATCTCTCTTACCCTTTACTTCTACCAACTGGATATTGACATGATTAAATGCTTTTTTGGTATCGTTAGCATTTTTCCCCCTTATTTTTTCTAGAAAATCATCTGTAAAAGTTTCAGGATGATGTATTTTTTGACTTTGTACAATTTCATCGAACTCTTCCTGTAAATCCGAGCGATAAAAATCCGGTACTTTTACTGTCCCCTTTTGAAGTCGTTCATAAGTATATTGTCCTGGGGTAAGTTCTCTTTCGTATAGTTCTTTGGCAATACCCATGCTATCAATTGCCTGACCTTCATCATCAGCTTGAGCTTTCCTACTACTTTTATATCCTCTTTTTTTATTGATTTGAAGCAGGACTTTCACTAACTCTTGCTTTGATATTTGTTCGCTTGCTGCTTTAGCTCTTAATTTTAAGGTTGAAAAAGTAGATGAAGGACCATCTTCTGCATATCGAAAATTAGTAGGTATGAAATCATTCTTTTTAAATATTTCTATTAATGCATTTCTACGTTGCTTGTAGCGTTGAAGGTTTCTTCTTGCTCCTCTTTTCAAAGTCCTATCAGCATTTACAGAAATCGTATTTCCTTTAGCAAAATCATTTTCCTCATCAGAAGTAAGCGGTACAATTCGCACACCCAAATCTATAATTTCGTTTACTTCATTTTCATTTTCTGCTTCATGAACATAAGCCCAACCAATCGATGTTGTCCCTAAATCAAGTCCTAAAATCTTTTTCATTTGTTTTTATCTAAAAGTTTTGGTTATATTTGAGTACAATTTCGAAGCAATTCACAATAAGGATTATTCCGTTGTGAAAACACTTAAAGGAGTCCCAATTTTCTATTGAAGGTTGGGATTGCTTTTTTATACACCTCATAATACAAATATTCTCCTTAAAAATTATACTTTTTCGATAAATACTATTCTATTACCGTTCAATATGTAATCTATTTTTAGCTTCCTTGCACTAATACAACTTTTCCAAAGTTCTAAACTTTGGAAAAGCTTACTGCAAACCCCACCAAAATCCTTTATTTTCCATACTTTTGCTGTGCAAAGAAACATTAGACTATAACTCAACTACTATGGAATTGAAAAAAGTAGCAATAAATGACATCCACGAGCAATTAGGGGCGAAAATGGTACCTTTTGCAGGCTACAATATGCCTGTTTCCTACTCAGGTTTAATTGAAGAGCATAATACCGTTCGTAATGCTGTTGGAATTTTTGATGTTTCCCATATGGGGGAATTTTTAATTTCTGGGCCAAAAGCTTTAGATCTAATTCAAAAAGTAAGCAGTAATGACGCTTCTACTTTAACAGTAGGGAAAGCTCAATATACTTATTTACCCAATGATGAAGGAGGAATAGTAGATGATCTATTGGTTTACAAAATAGGTGAAGAAGAATATATGTTGGTGGTTAATGCCTCCAACATTGAAAAAGATTGGAACTGGATTTCTAAGCATAATGAGGCATTTGGAGCCAAAATGGTAAACATATCTGATGACTTTTCATTATTTGCAGTACAGGGTCCTAAAGCAGAAGCTACGCTTCAAAAGCTCACTACGGATATGGACCTATCCGCTATTAAATTTTATAATTTTCAGGTAGCTCCTTTTGCTGACGCTAAATATGTCATCATGTCGAATACTGGCTATACAGGTGCTGGTGGTTTTGAAGTCTATATGCACAATAAGGATGCTGAAAGCATCTGGCATAAAATCATGAATGCGGGTGAAGAATTCGGTATTAAACCAATTGGCTTAGGCGCCAGAGACACCCTGAGAATGGAAATGGGATATTGTTTGTATGGTAATGATATTGACGATACTACTTCTCCTATTGAAGCTAAGTTAGGATGGGTAACAAAGTTCACTAAAGACTTTGTTAATTCTGAAGAAATAAAGAAACAAAAAGAAGAAGGCGTGGAGCGCAAACTAGTAGGTTTCTATATGAAAGACAGAGGTATTCCAAGAAAAGGATACGAAATATTGGATATGGAAGGAAATACTATTGGATTGGTGACCTCTGGAACACAATCCCCTACTTTGGGTCATGGAATAGGTTTAGGGTATGTCAAAACTGAATTTGCTAAACCTGAAACTGAAATCCAGATTGCAGTGAGGAAAAATAAATTGAAAGCAGAAGTAAAAAAATTACCTCTTATTTAAATATATCATACTTTTAAAAAATCCTTATCAATTCATTTTGGTAAGGATTTTTTCATTAAGGGCCCATTGAATTTCAATTATCCAACAGAATCTAAATTGTTATAAGATCTACTTTTTTCAAGCTAAAAAATACCCTATCTTAAATCAAATTAAAATAATCACACATTGGAAGTATTAGGCATTGACATTGGTGGCACTGGAATGAAAGCCGCTATTGTAGATTTAAAAACTGGCGAATTTATTACAAAAAGAAAGCGATTTAAAACACCTCAGCCCGCTACTCCTGAAGCTATGATGAAGACGGTGGTAAAACTCCAGAAACATTTTGAATGGAATGGCCCAATTGGTTGCGGATTTCCCGCAGCTATAATCAACGGAACTGTAAAAACTGCCTCTAATATCGACAAAAGTTGGATTGATAAGCCACTGGCCAATATGATCCGTAAAGCAACAGGCTGTGCCACCCGTGTAATGAATGATGTGGATGTAGCCGGTTTAGCTGAAATGAGATTTGGGGCAGGTAAAGGACATGAGGGTACCGTACTAGTACTTGCTTTAGGCACGGGTATAGGATCAGCCTTGTTCCACAATCAACAATTAATGCCAAATACAGAATTAGGTCATATCCAATTTAAAGGTGATATAGCAGAAAAATATGCCGCTAATTCCATAAGAGAGAATGAAGATTTAAGTTGGGAAGTATGGGGAAAACGCCTGAATCAATATCTTGTTGAGGTCAACAAACTTTTTTGGCCAGATTTAATCATCATTGGAGGGGGAGTAAGCAAAAAATTCAAAAAGTATGAAAAGTACATTGATGACAAATTGAATGTCATTCCTGCCGAGCTTAAAAATCATGCGGGTATTGTAGGAGCAGCCAGTCAGTTTTTATAAATTAATCAATTGAAGTTAGTTTATATTCATATACCCTATAATCTTTCCAATCCTCTTCCCCTGTCATTAAGTATTGTTGAAAAAGTAATAGACTCATCAGGTGATTGGCTTTCCCAAATGATGAGATAAACATTTTTGCTCTTTCTATCGCTTTAATTTTATCTGTTTCTTCAGCTTCTATTTTAGCATATAATACTGCTTCATATGCTTTACCGTATTTTTGAAAGTATACTTTATCAGAACTCAATAATTTGTTTATCATAAGCTTTAGTTCTGGAGAAAAATCATCTAGTGCTAAATGAGTTTCAATGTATAATTCATAAAACTTCAAATTATTTGGATATTGAGCATTCAGCCATTCAACATATTGCCGTGCCTTTTCAGGTTCATCTTCAATTCTTAAATAAATATGAGCCAAATAAATATTGGCTTCTGTCTGAACAAAGCTTTCTTCTTGAGCTACTTCTTCTAACCATTTTAAGCCTGTATCTTTATCTCCCTCTTTGAAAATCCAACTGAAAGCGAAAAATGCAGGTTTTTGTTCCTTATAATAATGGTAATAAAAATGGTAAAGCCCCGATAAAAATTTTATCTCACTAAGCTCCGGTTCTTGCTCCAAATGGTCCGATACTATTTCGTAAATATCGTTTCCATATTTAAAAGCCCTGTAATAATTCCCCTTGTTATAATGGTATTCAGCCTTTAATAAAGTAGAGTTAATTTCACTGTAGTTTAAATCTTTCAATAAATCCTCATGCTTTATGTCTTCAACTCCAGACAAATAGTCTTGATAGCGCTCAATTATTTGATCAGATTGCTCATGAATAGGCATCATATACCAGCGATAATAATGGGATTTTAAAAAATTGAAAAGACTTGGGTTTGCAATAGAATCTATTGCTTCAATTTGATGATTGGCACCTTCAAAATCAAATCTGTAAAGTGATTTCAAAACTGAATCCACTTTTGATAAGGATACTTGAGCACTTAGCGATGAGGAAATGCACAGCAAAATCAAGCTTAAAATGATAGTTTTAAATTTCACCTTCACTGTTCTTATTTTAGCATTGCGGGATGCAGTTTCAGTAAAGACTGATAAGCTTTACTTCTATATAAATCAATTTTTTCTTCAGCATTCTCCTTTGCTCTAAGATATCCACCTTTATGATAGCGCTCAAACCATGGAAAAACAACGAGATAAGCTTCAATTAAAGAAAACTGATCAATATAATTAATATACAAGGCGATGAGCCCTGTAGTTAAGGCTAAGGAATTGAGTCCATTCTGCCAATCCCCATATAAAATCTGGCCAGATCCTGGTAAAACAACACTCATCCACATGGCTAAATTAGGCTTTATTTTAGCCGCCTTCTTTTCCCACTTATTATGCAAAAGCAATTCATCTTTACCTTCAATATTTTGATCAGCAGTATATTGACTCAATTGCTCATGGTAGGAAGCAAAATCACCTTTCAGATAATAGGTTAATGTTTTATAAAATGTCTTTTTTTGGGCTACTGTCTTATTTTGAAAACTATTAATAGAGGTTAAAGAGATCAAAGCCTGATCATAATTCTCCAATTGAAGATAGGCTAGACTCTTTTTGAAAATAATCACATTTTTCAAATCTGGATCATTCTCAGAAAAATAAGCAATATCATAAAACCTTATCGCTCGCTCTTGATTGCCAGCTGCGAAGTAGACATCTGCTAATTTTGTATAAGTATCAGCAGAAGTATGGTCCTCAAAAAATATAGCACGCTCAAAAGCCAGTAAACTATTATTATAATTCCCTAACTTTAATTGCTCCTCGGCAAATTGATAGGTTTCTTCAACATTCTGGCTAAATACTGACCATGAAGAAAATAAACTAATAGCTAGAACGAATAATATCTTTTGCATCCTTTTCAATTTCTAACCAAAATTCAGTATTTCTAACTTGAGCTGATTTAGCTGAACCATAAATATTTCCGGCATAAAAACCAGTTGCCACTGCCCCAAAAATCCATCCGGAGGCTGAAGAAACTCCATTTTTAGAAAACCCTCTATAGGATTGAAAAGCAAGCCCACCTATTGCAATGAAACTAAAAGCACCATCTTTCCAATTCCCTGTATAAAATTTCCCGCCTCCTGGAATTACAGCTGATAGTAATCCTGCAACCCATGGCTTTTTAGGCTTATAACTTTCATGCTTATTGTATAGCATTAATAAATTACCCATTGACGGATGATCATCTTCAGACAATTGTATGGTTCCTTGCTTTACTTGTTCCCAATTCTGGGATAAAAAGTCCTTATGAAACTGATAAATTCTCTTATCATTTTCTTTAAGAGGCAATTCTTTGAATTCATTATCAAAAGTAGAAAACCGACCACCCAGTATTAAAATCTGAGTATATAACTCAGCCATTCGAATGCTCAAATCCGCTAAAGATGGATATAAATATTGTGTTCTATCCAAAGCTTTATCAATTTGTTCATTTTGGAAATAACTGTTTATTAAGTTGTATTTAAGGGTGTCATTATCCTCATCCAGAAATAATAGACGTTCGTATTCCATAGCAGACAGATCATATTGACCACTCTTGAATAAATAACTTGCAAATTTTTTACTTTTCTCAAGCCCATAAATATCTTGCGAATAGCTTCTGAAAACTGCTAGCAGTAGTAGAAGGAAAAGAAAGTTATATCTCATTATAATGTTAAAGGATCTTTTAATAATTGTGTCTCAGGATCTAATTCATACTTTTCAGGTGAGAGTGAATTACATCTTGTTAATCGATCAAATCCGTTGAGCATCCCCCTTAAAACTCCCTGCTGTTTTACAGCTTGTAGTGCATATTCTGAACAAGAAGGAGTGAAAGAGCAGTTTTGTGCATCCTGTGAGGAAATAAATTTTTTATAGCCTATAAATAGACCAGAGAATAGCATTTGAAGCTCATTTGTATTCTGATTTACCGCTTCATACTTATCCTTGATTTTTGAGGGCTCCTTTTTTTCTTTTACCTCTCTCAATTCACTTAATAATTCCAACTCATTAGGTATTTGAGAATAAGCATTTAAACTAATTAGATTAATTAGACAAATCAACATTATACATCTCATCACTTTCTAATTCATCAATTTTAACATTACTAAAAGTAGTCATTTTATAATATTCAGCCCCATCTATATAGCTGATTTGAATAACTTTTGAAGGGAAAGGTAAACCTTTTATACTTTTATATTCTTGATAAAACTTTTTTGCGGTTAACTCGCCTTCAGGATTAAAAAGTGCGATCCCAAAAAGTTGCCCTTCTTTAAGTGATAAAACCACTTTCCCCATTTTATCTTCTAAATAAGATGGAGGTAGCCATTCTATTATGGTTTGATCGCCATTCTCTTCGATGGTGTTAATGGCATAACCCGTTTTTTGTAAACCGAAATTTCTTAGATCACCACTTAAGGCTAAGTTAAATACCGTAAACTTATTGGTAGAGGGAACAAACTGTTGACTTACTACTTTTTTATTGACCAACTGATACATTTGGGTATCAGCCATAACCAACATCTTTTTATCAGGAAAACTTATATTGTAAACTACTTTATTTACCTCTTTATCAAAGAATACTTTGCCTTTATAAAATTCTGATCCTTTTGGATTTTTGTCCTTAATAGAAAAGTCAGCACTGATTCTAAAATAAGCTTGTGAAAAAAGTGTGAATGAAGAAAACGTTAAAAACAGGAATAGATAAAAGAAATGTACTCTCATAAAAACTAAAAAGGCTGATTAAAGGATTAATCAGCCGTTTAAATGTTATTAATTCTTAATTATAGACCTATATAATAGGTTCCTAATCCTCCACTGAATAAGAACCCAAGGCCTGCTCCTATAAAGTAAGATATTTTGTGATCACTTCCTTTATTATCATTCAATAATACAGTAAAGACACCAATCGCAGCACCAATAGGAAAACAACAGAATCCCCATGCAAAAGAACCCCACTCAAAGCTGTCCATTGAAAAGCCATTGTGGCCCATCATACCCTCAGCACCATAGGATAAATTCATCCCTGCTACTAAATTGGAATTCTCTGAATAAACAGTATTCAGGGTAACGTCTTCATTCATTGCAACGAATTCTTCTAATTCATTCAATTCTTTGAACTCTGTATTTATCTTTTCTTCATTTAATGTGAAAAGATCAGTATTAGAAGCATAAGAAGTAGAGGATACTACAAATACAGCTATTAAGGCTAAAAATACTTTTTTCATGTGTCAATAGTTTTTAGTTTTTCAAATATCAGGCACAATTAACAGTTTTAATATGTTATTTCATAACCTTTATATAACTTTTTTTACTTTAAACTTAAATTTTATCATCCTATTCTGGCAAGTTTTTTGTGTAGAACAAGTATTCAAATATTTTCTTTATTTAAGAATTATCAATCAAAAGAAAACACATTTATTAAACACCAACGTAATAGTTAAATATTTATAAGTTTACATTAAAAAAAGAACCATGAACAAAATAATTATCTCGTTAATTATCGCCACAATTTTAAGTACTTCTTGTACAAGTCTTCAAAGATCTATGCAGCAGCCAAATACTTTGGTAAATCTTGAAAAAGATGACTTTGAATTTTCAGATCAAGTGGCAGGAAGTGCAAAAAGCACTAGAGTTTTCGGTATAGATTTTCAAAGACTCTTCAAGCAGGAGGGTGCAAGGGTGGAAAAAGAGTCAATTGTAGAGGATCCGTTTACCAGAGAAGTTTCTAATCTATTTGCAAGCATTCCGGTTTACGGGAATCTGCTTAGTGACCCCACCGCTAATTATGCATTATATGATATGATGCAAAAAAATGAAGGTTACGATGTTGTTTTCTATCCTCAATATGAGGTTAAAGTGAAAAGACCCGTACTAGGTTTAGGCTTTATTTTTAAAACCACTGAGGTTGAAGTAAAAGCAAAATTGGCTAAAATAAAATAATGGTAAATGAAGGGGTGGTTTTCAAAAAACACCCCTTCATTCTTATCTCTATTCTACTACTTTTCTCGGAATATCTTGAGGTAATCGACTTAGCAACTCATAATTCAACTGGTTACTTAATTCTCCAAAACTGGCTACAGAAACCGTCTGCTTGCCATTGCTCCCAATAATGATCACTTCGTCTCCTTTTCCGATGTTTTTGCATTCGGAAACATTTATAATCATGAGATTCATATTTACAGTGCCGATAACGGCTACTCTTTTTCCGTTTACAATCACCCGACCTTGATTGCTAAGCGATCTTGCAAAACCGTAAGCATACCCAACAGGAACAGTGGCTATCTTCATTTTTTTTGTAGCCTGGTAACTGGTGCCATAGCCAATGAACTCTCCCACTGGCACTTCCTTTACAGACATTACCTTACTTTTCCAGCTGATTATTCGTTTCAGAGGATGTCTAACTTTCCTTTTTACATCATCTTGCCCGTAGCCATTACTTCTTTGATAGGCGATAAAAGTCTCCTGACTAGGCCAAAAACCATAAAGTAAGATTCCAACTCTTACCATATCCATTTGCGTTTCAGGATAGGACATGGCCGCTGCTGAACATGCTGTATGCTTATTTTTAGGCATGAATCCGTTTTCTTCAAAAACATCGGAAATCTTATGATATTTTTTGATCTGGTCCATTACTCTTAAGTAATTCGTGATGCTTTCAGCACCTGCATAGTGTGTACACAAGCCCTCAAAAATAAAATGGTCTTTATTATCCTGCATCAAGTCAATTACTTCTTGAAGATGCTCCTCTTCAAAGCCTGTTCGGTTCATACCGGTTTCAACTTCGATATGTAGTTTTGCTTTTTTACCTAATTTCTTAGCATAATGAATTGCAGCCTGTAGTCTCCCTATTTCAAATACATAAAATTCAATATCATTGGCTATGGCCCACTCAACGGCTTCATCTTCCATCCAACCCATAACCATCACTCCAGTAGATTTACTTTTGAATTCACAGACTTGTGCAGCTTCATGAGTTGAGAATACTGAGAAATGCTTAACGCCAGCAGCTTCAAATAAAGGTACCATTTGTTCAATACCATGGCCGTATGCATTTCCTTTTACCACAGCAGAAAGTTTAACACCTTTATGCAATTTTCGCTTTACAAAACGGACATTTTGCTTTACCGCCTTTTTACTTAAACTGATATTAGAAGTGCTAAACATATTTTGATGCATTTATAAAGTATATCTTAAATTATAAGCTTAATCAATCTTGATGACCTACAGTAACTAATAGAGTAAAAATTGGAAAGATTAAATAACTTTAAAATATTTCATTAAACCAATATACATTTTTACTCCCATTGGAATAATGTCATCGGGAAAGTCATAAAATTCATCATGCAAATGAGCGCATTCCACCCCAGATCCTAAGCCAAAGAATCCGGTTTGTGACTGTAATTTATAATGCCCAAAATCTTCACTCCATTTAAATGGCTTTTCTAATGGAACATAATCAAGGCCCATGGATGAAGCTGATTGTTTCAGAATATTAACCGTTTCTTCAGAATTTTCGGTTGAAGGGAATATTTCAGTATAGGATATTTCACAACCCAAGCCTTCATCTTCACAATGCTTTCTAGCTAGATTTTCAGCCTCCTCTATCAGGATTTCCATATCCTCATCCTTCATTGCTCGTAAGGTAACCCTGATTTCAGCATAACCAGGGGTGGTACCAAATGCAATCTCACCTAATTCCGCATGAATTACAGTTGCTAATGCTAAAGATGAAAAGTCTAATTCTTTATGAAGATTCGTCATCTGAGTGGTGATTTTTGCCATGGCCAATACTGGACTGATCCCAAATTCAGGTTCTGCAGCATGGCTGGTTTTCCCAAATAGCTTGATCACCATACCTCTTGAAGCAGCTGCAAAAGTTCCGCTTTTGCTTAGTATTTTCCCTTTAGGGAAATCAGGTAGGTTGTGCAATCCAAAAATATAATCCAGATGGATATCTAAATCTTTCAAGGCTTTATTAATTCTCTCCGCTCCTTCTCCCGTTTCTTCTGCAGGTTGGAATAAGAGATATACATTCCCTTTCTGTACTGGATTGTTTTTTAAATAAGCCGCAATTCCTGCCACCATGGTCATATGTCCATCATGACCACACTTGTGAGCCGTATGAGGTGTTTTAGAAGCATATTCTAAGTGGATGGTTTCTGCAATATGTAGTGCATCGGTATCGGCTCTGAAACCTATATTTTCACCAGGCTCCTTGCCTTTGAACACAGCAATAACACCATGGCCACCCTGATTACTCCAAATTTCATCAGGCTTTAAATCTTCTAAAAATTCAACAATGATTTTTGCTGTTTTCTCCTCATTATTAGAAGTCTCAGCATTTTCGTGTAAGAGATGTCGTAACTGAATAAGTTCCTCTACATCTAAATTCAAATCCATAGGTTTACCTATTCTACAGTTTTTTCAATATAATTTGAATTGAGGATCCCTAAAGCTCCCATATACTTTAGCTTGAAATTTATTAAATCTCCCACTTTTCTTTTTTCCTTATTATCCCCTAGATCAATAACAATCATATCAGAACTTGAGCCAACAATTTCAAAGTCGTAATCATCAAGTATTAAGTATTTTGGATCAATATCCAATACCCCAATATCCAATATGGCTCTGTAACTGGTTTCACCATATAAGGACTCATCAATTTCCGTTACTTCTCCTTGAGGATTAGCGGCCATTTCACCCATTGGCACTTTCGGTTTTTCAGTTATTTCGATTATTTCAGTGAAAAGCTCTAAACAATCATCATGCATACCCTCAATAGTAGTTTCTTCAAATAAGTTTGCTCCGAAATATAGGGTTTCACCTATTCTAAAATGATTGATACCAGCGGGTATTTGCTTATTCATTATTAGTGGAATGGTAACCGATGTACCACCAGAAACTAAAGGCAATTTTCTATTGAATTTTAATTCAATTATCTGTTTATACAGACTAAGTTGAATTAATTTATCTTGTGAAGGCATAACTCCGTGTAGGCAGTTCAAATTGGTGCCTATCCCCTCAATCTGAATATTGGGCAATTCAAAAACCTTAGCATAAAAATCAATCAAATGATCCCCCATAACCCCTTCTCTGAGGTCACCGGTTTCCACCATAATGATTACCTTATGTGTTTTATTTTGCCTAACTGCTTCATCTGACAATAATTTGAGTGTGTAATACTCGGTATTCATACTCATATCAGCATATTTTACAATATCCGATATACTTCTTTTTGCAGGAGGCTTTATGTAGCAAGTCTTAACGTTTGAATTTATTTCCTTTACCTTTTTAAGATTCGCAATTCTGGAATCATGTATTTCTTTAAATCCAAGGTTGATTACTTCTTTTAAATAAAGCTCGTTACCGCAAAAAAGCTTAGTTACCGCTCCCCAGTCTAGATTATTGTCAGTAAATAGCTTATGTAGGAATTCAAAATTATGTTTTAGTTTATTTCTGTATAGTTTTAAAAATGCCATTTTTAGTTCTTTAACCTCATCTCCAAATATTTATTGGTGAAGCCTAATTTTTCATAAAGGAATTTTGCAGGATTATTGGGTTCAACATGAAGGGCGATATCTCCTTTAGCTGTATTAATTGCTTTTTTCATTAATTCCTTTCCAACACCTTTACCCCTCTGATCAGAATGAACGGCTATATATACTAATATGTTTTCAGGAATATAACCCGACATACCGGTTTGATTCACCACAACGGCACCTTTTATACTTCCATTTTCTCTGGCTAAAACTACAAATCCACCTTGATGACCAAATGAACTAAGCGCGTAATCCAAGCATTTCATGATGTCGTCTTTGGGATCACCGAATTCATCTAGATGAGTATAGAGAAAATCTGCTATCTCATTTTTTTGTAAAGTAGTTGCTGAGTCTATCGAAGTTAAAGTTTGATATTCCATGTATTTATTTAGTTTTTGGGTATATTAAAGAGAAAGATACAAAAATTATTGCTGAAAAAAAGATACCAAATACGTTAGGGTCTAAACCGAGCGGCAATTTGAATAGAAAATCACTAAATGGCAGCTCAATTATTTGCATTTTATTCACCACATTCACCATTTGGCCTGGAGTCATCTCCGCTAAGTTCAAATCAGCAAAACCAACATAATTAGAGGCTCTCTCTATAAATGTTCGTATTTCATCCATTTTAGTTGCAGTTCCAAAGGTGATTTTATTGGCTTGAAGAACAGCAGTTATAAACCCACCGGTAAGCATAGAAGCAAAGGCAGCATTATTATTACTTTTTTTCCAAAATAATCCTCCCAAAATAGGAACGAATAAGCCCGATACCATAAAAGCATAGCTATAGAGCATTAAACTCAAAACATTTTCCATAGCACTGGCGAGCAATAAAGCTAAGGCACCCACTATCAAGGTAACCACTTGTGATAATCTTAACTCCTTTTTATCAGTGTTAAATTTATTGGTAAACTGCTTAATGAAATCAGAAACAAAGTTTCCTGAGGAAGCCATTAAACAACTATCCGCAGTAGAAAGAATAGCTGAAAAATAAGCTGACATCATAATTCCTAGTAAACCTACCGGCAATACGGTGGCCAGCATCATAGGCAAACCTTTTTCAGGATCGGCCTGAGCAATATTATCAGGACCTAAAGCTGCGAACATCCCTTGATCAGCTGCCACTCGAGCCAATAATCCTAAGGCAACGCCCATAAAAGCCATCACTGGCCATTCAAATAAGCCTGCAATAAACCATGCTTTTTTAGCTGTTTTCACATCCTTACTCGCATAAATTCTTTGATAGAGGGTCATGCCCACAAACCAAATGGGGATGATGGTAACTACCCAATATACTATATCCTGCCAATTTAAATTAGTTAAGGAAAGCATTTCAGGATCGAGCGTTTTTTTAATGGCTGACCATCCGCCTACTGAATAATAGGATAAGGGTATCCCGATTAGAATTAAGCCCCCCAGTAAAATAATCCATTGAATAGTGTCAGTATAGATCACCGCTTTTATTCCTCCCATTACGGTATAAACCACTGCGATAACACCCATAATGATCAAAGCCTGGTTCAAGCCGATTTCAGGAAATGTACCTGAAGCCAATTTTGCCCCTGCCAATATTTGAGAACTAGTAAAGCCTAAATACCCAACTGCAGAAATTAATGCGGCAGCAATGGCCGTCTTCTTATCAAAGAAATAAGCAAATAACTGTGGCATGGTATGAAACTTTTCAAAAGCTTTATTGCCTCTTACTTTCGGGATTAGAAAAACAGCCGCTAACCATGCTCCTATTAAACCGGTGAACAACATCCATGAACCGGATATTCCAATCGTAAATCCTAAACCACCCAATCCTATAGAAAAGCCTCCACCAACATCGGTTGCCACTACACTTAATCCAATATGCCAACTGCTCATTTTTCTTCCGCCCACATAATAGTCATCCATACCCGTATTTGATCGCAAAAAATAATAGCCTACCGCCAGCATAGCCAGCATATATATGACGAATATTGAAATATCTATAATGTGCATATCTTAAGCTTATTGATTGATTTAAAGAATAGTTAATCTTTAAACTACAAAAAATAAGTTGGCTAGTAAAATGAACTTATTTTAATGAGGTTTTTATAGGGATGAGTGAACTTTCTTAAAAGCTAACTGATAATTTTACTTAGCCTAAAAGAATGATATTTGTCATGTTTAGCAACATTTATTATTATTTTATTTACATAATAATCAAGTTGTTATGATTTTTTAATTAATTATTTCATATATTTACTTGTGTACAGAAATTACAAACTATATACATTAAAGTTATGCCTAATTATAAAAATTTAACTATTCAGGAATTTGATCAAGGAATCAAAGAAAATCCTGAAGCAATAATTTTAGATGTTAGAACTCCATCAGAATTTGCAAGCGGTCACTTAGAACATGCAGTTAATGCACCTAACATAAGTGAAGCCATCTCTTCACTGGATCCTGAGAAAGAGTATTTTGTTCACTGCCGAGTAGGAGGCAGAAGTGCAGTTACTGCACAATACTTATCCATGAAAGGCTTTAAAAATATCAATAATTTGAATGATTCAATTGACAATACCAGTTTGAAACTTCATAAATCGAGCGTAAAAGTAGCTTAAAATAATTTCTAATTCTTCTATGATACAATAAGGGTCTTATCGCATACTAAGGCCTTTGTTGCATGCATTAGTTTTCAACACACAGAAGATGAAAACTATACCCCAAGATATTCTTTTACTACTTTCACCGACATATATTCCATCTGTTGCTCGCTAAATGCTTTCTGGAAATTACCGTAATAGTTTTTAAACGCTATACCCTGAAGCATATTTAAAAAGTAATCACTACCGTACATAATTCTACTTCTGATTTTTTGATTATCAGCAGTATCTGTTTTAAAATAGCGTTCTGCTATAGTTTGAAGCATCTCAGGCTTAGTTTGACAGGATAAATCAGTATATACATTATCAAAATCCAGGATCAGGCGTTTGATTTCTTCTTGCCATTCGTGACTTCCTCCACCAAAATGAGCTAAGCATATTTTCAGATCAGGATACTTTTCTAAAACCTTACGCCATAAAGTTGGATGGTTTAAGCGATGCGCTCTTTCTTTAATCGACTTATCAAAACCACCCTGCAGTAGGTTGTATTCGAAATCATGATAGGCTTTATCTTTAAAAACTAATTTATAGGTATAGTCATTGTCGCTAGTGTCCTCCTCTTGGGTGCACAGGTCACCATAAATTTGAATGCGATCCGTAAAAGTAGCAAAGCCAGAATCAGAGCAGTGTGCCATAATGGGAATCTGGTTTTCCTCGCACCATTTGTACAAACTTGTACCATGCACAAAGGCATTATCAGGATCAAATAGATTTAAATCGGTGGGCGAATATCCGTTTGGCGTGTAGAGCTTTACCCCATGGAAAACTTTGTCCTTCCCGATATTCTCTTCCACTTCCTGAGCCATGCCTTCTCTACGAGGATCAACAGCTAGGAATGGAAAGATATCATTTCCGTAAAGCGTCTTTAATTGCTCTAATTCCTGCTTCTGGGTTTTATAGGAATTCTTTGCATCCTCTAAAACCGCAGCGTTCACAAGGTTCAAGCCTTTTATAATCTTTTTGGCATATTTAAGAATTCTCACTGAATCTTCATTTGGCACCTTTTCATCGCTAAAGATAAACTCACCATTCTCCTCAAAGCGCTGAACCAGACTATCCATTTGATCTAAAAATTCAGCATGTTTCACTTTAAACTCTTGCATTTTTTCAGCAATTACGGAAGCTGCATTATCCGCATCATAATCATTTCTGAAAGTCATTTCTAAATCGAACATAAGGGGAATGTAGCGAAAGGTTTTAGGCTGATGCGCTCTAGTTTCCCAATAATCTTCTTCCAAATCATCTAGCATTTGGCGAGCGCCTTTATTGAATAAGAAATAATTAAATACATTACGAATTACCCTGCCAATTCCATGTTCACTTCCCTCTCCCTCTCGTGTGTTGATCGGTTCAAGCTGCTCATCAGGATTGTCCTGATCAAGATAATCTATTATATCGCCCAATAACATTAAGATAAGCCTACCCGTGATCACATTTCGACCAAACAGATGACAATGCGCATCAAAATGATCGATAGATTTTAGTTTGTTATAATCTACTTTTTCAGCTTCTTCGGTAAAGAAAAAGCTTTCAATTTTATCCTGACAATCCTGCTTTTCAATCAATCTGCCATGTAGGGCATCATTAATCATATGCTTTTTGTATTTAGCTGGATTATAGCCGGCTATGGCCACATATTGACTCGGCAAACTGAATTGATTTTTGGTGCTGATCACCCAATCATTATGTTCCGATAAGATCTTATCAATTCCTAACTCTAGCTTTCTAGCGCCCCACCCATTATTTTCATAATTTCCAGCTATAGGCAGATAGCGCGTAGTCTCTTGAATAGGCGTATTATAAATAATTTTATTTAAGGCTTCACTTCCCGGCTTCATCACCTCCACACCCGGTTGCTTAATCACCCATTCGAATGAATGTTGCAATAAAGCTGAGATAAACACAACAGGCGCTCCAATCCCAATCTTTCGCATTACCTTTTTCAACATTTTAAAGCCAAAAGCCATGCCTTCTGCAAAAGTGAGATAGCCTACCCCATTTCCAGAAGCTACCAAAGCTACTTTGCCGACTCGAAGACTGTCCTGCCCGTAATTGGCTAGAAATTGTGCCAACAATCCTCCCTGACTGGTTCCTATTACATCCACTTCCTGATCAAAGGCCTGAATATCTAACTCATTGAGCATGCTAAACATCTTCTTGATATTGCCTTCAGCATCCCAGAAAAAGGTAGGATGATCAAAGGCAATCACTTGCTCATAATTCCCCTCCTTTAAGAAATCATGAAGCCAATCATAAACTTCACCAAAGGAGCCTTTTGTACTGGCGAAGGTTCCATGTAGCAGCAATAAGGTTTTCTTACTTTCCTTTATAGAACCAAAGTTTGCATTTCTAAATTTACCCTTATCATTCATTACCAATAGCTGATGATCCTTCACAAAAAGGCCCGTTTTATAGCTGGCCAATTCATCTTCAATCAATTCTACTATTTCCTGACTATTAGAGGGTAAATCCTTTTCCTTATTCTTTCTGTAGGCTCTTTTGAATACCAACACTTTCACAATGAATTCCTCCTGCTTGTATTGGGTGGATAAGCGATAGCGATTCGGAATACCCGGAACGGCTTCTATGGCTTTATGGGGTAGCGCATTAAATATATAGGTGAGGCGATCGCGCTCATTGGTATTATGAGCTGGAGTAGCTATCGGTAAAATGTAGTCTAATTCTGCCGCTTCATTATTTTCTCTTTGGTGCTGATAAAAGGCCAAAGCGCCCTGTTCAGGACCAAGAAAAGCATCTAATCTTAGCTTAGGAATTTCTTCTAAAGCAAAAATATCAGGATAGGGAATGTCTAACTCACTAAGGTTGATTACCTTTTCTTTGATGTCATTTTGAAGATCCAGCTCAGGATACATCTCCTTAATCAGCTTTACCTCCTCCCCAATGGTAGATTTATCCTCAAATTGATCATTTCCCTCATTCGAACAATACAGCTGCCCTTCCCAATCGACAGGAGTATTATCGGCATAGCCCAGAGTACCCCAAACGCCCGGCATTTTATCCGCGTCCTTCCGGTTCAGGATTTTAGGGATGGCAAAATTTTGAAGGTAGTTAAGGTCCTTATCCGCTTTTTCAGAACGTAATAAAATAAATTTCTTTTCGATGGGTGATGCCATAAAAGAACGGGCATCAAGTGCTATAGGTCTCATATTGGAAGGTTTTAGTTGAACTTGAATCCTTATACAAATTCGCACTTTTAAAGCAGGAATGCAATACCTATTTATGGGTAAGTTCGCTTTGAGTGGAGAATTTGAAATCTGTAAAATTTCAAAAAACTCCATTTTTTCATTACATTTAGCGCATCAGTTCATTTACAACCAAAACCTAATGCTCAGCTTTATTTTTTGAATTGTGAGGACTGACAAAATAGATATATCATCACCTAGGGGTGACGATATATAAATATAGTCACCAGGGGGTAACTATATTCAGTTGTTAGCCACAAGGTGAAAACCAATCTACAAGAATAAAAAATGGAGAAAGATTATTTTCTTTTAGAGGACAAAAAAAAGGAAATTGAATCCAAGTTCTTAATCAAAAATGGTTGGCTGAAAATTTATGAAGATGATTCTAAAGACTTTGACGATTCTGCTGGATTATATTGTTGTCTAATATCAAACGACAAAGTTGAGAAATACAGTCAAGATTATAATTGGCCACTTTCAATGGGAAGTGAAGGAAAGCCATCTGTTTACGGAGACAACACGTATAAATCAAATGACGAAGAAGGTTTAGAACCTTTTTTATTCTACAAAAGCTTTTCATTACAAGAAACTTCAATAAAATATATAGATGTTGCAGAAGAATTTATTCTCTACTTTCGACTTTACGAAAAAGGGAATGACAAACAAAACCGCACATTTTATTATGTAAGCGATTATGGAGAATTAGATGAAGTTCTAATCATTGAACCAAAATTGATTAAGGTAAAAATCAAGTATTTGAGGGAATATATCACAATGAGAGATATGAACTTCGTAGTATGCTATGATTTTATGAGATTGCTAAAAGAAATCCCTTCAGATTGGAACATCAAACACAAGGATAAATTAATCAAAGAAAACGACTTTATTTATAGTCATTTAATTCGCAATGTATCCGACAAAACTCAAAGTTGGATTATGGGAAAAGTATTTATTAAACCAAATGAATTAAAGAAATCACATTTTGACTTTGGAGAAGCAAAAAATGAAAGATTTATAATCGGAATTGATGACGAAGGAGAATTAATTTATGAAGATTGCGGAAAAACAGACGGCAATCATTTTAAAGTTACTTATTTCAAAAAAGAGGTTTTAAACAAATACTACAATGAACCAAACAAATATCAAGTTGATGGATTTAGTGTTGGCTCAAAGTTTTTTAGATTAAAAATAGACAATAATGTAGATGAATACATTCCTGTCTTTCTTACCAATTTGAGAATGCTTCCAGAAAAGGAACAACTTCATTGGAAACAATATAATATTCCACCAAAAGAGGGAATGAATATTAGTAGAACTTATTACAGAACAATGATAGAAGGTCAATGGGCAGAACAACCTGAAACTGTTGACTTGTTCTTTAAATCAAAGTATAAAAGCTTCAATAAAAAATGGCAAGAAAAGTTTGGTTGGCAATTGTACAAACCATTATCAAAAAAAGATGAGCATCTATTTACTGCATTACATAAAATAACAACAAATAACGTTAAAGCTTTCTGTGAGCAAACTCTAACAATAGTAAAACTGACTATTGATAGACTTAATGAAAAGGAATTGGCAAAAGGGTTAGATTTAGAGTCAAAAATTCGAGGAATTGGAAAGTTTGAAAAGTTTTTAGAGTCAAAAGGAATGAATATTCCCGATATGTTTGTGTTTTTAAGAAATCTTCAAAATTTAAGGTCTGGACTAATTGCCCATACATTTAGTGAGTCTAATAAAGACTGTAAAAAAGCTATTGAATATTTTGGAATTACAGATAGCAATTACATTGAAGTTTTGGAAGAAATATTTGTAAAATCAATATTTACATTTAATACTCTGGAAAAATTTTTTGAGTTGAAAGAATAAAAGCCCCATGGCTAACAATGTATATAAAAAATAGCGGTTTTATCGCTTTAAGGAAACAAAATGAATAAATTAAAGGTCAGTAATAAACCAAAAAGTCAGTGAGGAAAACTCGCTACTTTTCATATACGAGACCGTTAGGCTAAATTGATATGTCATCAAAAAAATGATTTATATATTCCTAAGTATCTGTTTTCAGTTAATCAGCATAAATTCAACTTCAACCTTTGATCAATTCTTCAAAGCTTCATTGGATAACTATTTAAGCAAACCTTTAGATTTTCCGGCAAATCTGGAAAATGAAATTTTATATCGCTGTATTTATGACTTTAATAATGACGGTTTAAATGATGTGGCTCTAAGTGGTCAAAAATCAGGAGTCTTCGGAAAAGGCGGAGGAGAATGGTATATATATTTTCAAGGAGACTCATTTAAAAGTAATGAGAGCCAAAAGACTATGCTTCTAGGTTGCGACTTTAGTGGTATTATTGATCAAAATAAAATACTATTTTTCAATTCTTATGGTTGTTGTGCTGGTGAATTAATTGAGTACACCTTTTATGGGAATTCTTTCGAAATGATATCTAAAACATTAGAAAACAGTGAAAAATACGACCTGTGGAGCGAAATAAATAAAAGCTTCGAGAAGCTGGATAAATTACCATTTCAAGAAATTAAATATTCTGATTTAATTGAAGGTAAAGCATGGAACGATAAATAAAACGTAGCCTTCATTCCCGCATGCTTTGCATGCTTAGAAATTATTATCAATACCTTAAGACTTAAACACCAAGCCTGCTTATGAAATAGGCTTCCTGCGTCATTTTACCCTCTCCTGCGTGAATATGACCCTTTCCTGCGAGACTATTGAGGCTTCCTGCGGCACTAATACCCTTTCCTGCGCCATTTTTACCCCTTCCTGCGGTACTTTAATGGCTTCCTGCGTGACTTATACCCCTTCCTGCGCCAAGTTGGGGGCTTCCTGCG
Organism: Marivirga arenosa; assembly: GCF_030503875.2. Classification (NCBI taxonomy): domain Bacteria; kingdom Pseudomonadati; phylum Bacteroidota; class Cytophagia; order Cytophagales; family Marivirgaceae; genus Marivirga; species Marivirga arenosa. Next base: position 3,718,916 of record NZ_CP129968.2, read on the forward strand.
AGACTTTTGACCTCTCATGCGCCAAATTATCAATTTCCTGCGCACTTATCAGCATGGCTGTATGAAAAAAGCCCTCCTGAATTCAGGAAGGCTTTGTATTATGAGGCTTGTCTCATCCTAAAATATCGGCTCGAATAGCCTTTTCGTCTCGCTTCATCTTTCCAGAAGACGTATTTACCAGCTTCATAGATTTCATCTACTGCTTGTTTTAAATAGCTGTAGGCTTTATCACGGGTAATTTTGGGGCTGCTATTTTCTTTACGCTCACCATTCGCCTTGGCTAATAAAATGCTCATTTCAGAAGCCTGACTAGCCGCAAGGTGTAGTTTATCTTCCTCAAAATTAATAGCTTTTAAGAGCGGTAAATTGGCTAAACCCAAGGCTGCTAAGTCACTTAAATCCTGCACTAAGTCGGCATTGGAAGTGCCTTGCTCCACTCCTTGCACTTTGGATAGTAAATCCTGTCTTTTTCGGAAAGCAAAACGGAAGGCGTGTTCAATTTCATTTTTCAAGTCTACCGCTTTCGGGCTCATTTCGTCCCACTCCTGCTGGGCTTCTTCTTTGGTGTATTGATCTTTATTCCAGATGGATTGAGCATAGCGTAAAGCTCCAATTCGAGCCTCAAATTCATCGAAATAATTTTTGGGCACTCCTACCTCAATTAATTGCTTTTGATCGGCTTTACTCCATTCGAATAAATCGGAGGCTTCCTGCAAGTAAACGTCAACAGGCATGTTAGGAATTTTCGTTTCTGCCGCTTCCATAGCCGCAATGCTCCCCTTTAGGGTTTCAAAGTTCTCTTTGGACATAATCTTATGTTTTGGTTGATACTTATTAAAGCCTCAATATATAGCGTACGAAAGTATATGTCAAGAACTTTTAGTGTAAATATTTTAGGAGTATTAGATTTATCATATAAGCTTATCCTATTATCTAGCCGTTATCAACTACTATTTTCTTTCTTTAAGGATTTTAATTACATTTATTGCATCAGTTCATATACAAGCAAAACCTAATGCTCAGCTTTATTTTTTGAATTGTGATGACTGACATAATAGATATATCATCACCTATAGTTGTATATAAACAACTATTGTAAGCACCGATATGAATACAATAAAAAATCCGTTAGATTAGTGCTAAAAATATATAAACGCAATAATAGCGTTTGCACAATTGTTAGCGGTGATTTAAAATACTAATCACAACTGAATGAAGCAACATTTGAAATATATAGGGATACTGATAATAACACTTTCAATATCCAATTTGAAAGCTCAGGAATCTATTGACTCACTGGTGGGCACTTATATGTCGACAAATAAAATACCAGGACTTTCTCTTGCCATTATTGAAAATGACAGTGTTAAAACAATAAAAGCTTACGGTCTATCAAGTATTCAAAATGATGTGAAAGTTGACGTCAACACTACTTTCGAACTTGCATCTTTAACGAAACAATTTACTGCGGCTGCCATTCTAAAACTTCAACAAGATGGCAAATTAAACGTAGATGAATATTTGCATCAGTATTTCCCTGAATGTCCAGAGCGTTGGAAAGCGATAACTATAAAACAATTGCTATGGCATACTTCAGGATTACCGGGTATGTTTCCACATGACAATTTCACACAAAAATCATTTACGGGCTATTCTAAAATGACAGCTGCGCAATTAGACATCATGATGCAAACAAATACTGTCAGTAAAGATTTAGCAATAAAGTCCATTATTACGGATTCACTCGATTTTAAACCAGGTTCTGCCTACAACTATAGTGATGTTGGATATTTATTGTTAGGGATTGTCATTGACAATATAACAGGTAGTTATAAAGACTATTTGACGGATATTTTTGACCAAAATGGTTTGCTGAATACTTATTTCGTTAATCAGGAAAAAGTTGTTAAAAATCAAGCAAGGGGTTACTCTCTAAAAGATGGAGAATGGATAAACATAATGAGAACATGGGACTATGAAATACCTTCCCATTTCGGTGTCTTTTCGAATTTATCGGATTTAATGAAATGGTATAAAGTAATCTCGGGAAATGACTTTCTTAATGAGACTAACCAAAATTTTCTGTTCTCGAAAGGTACACTAAATGACAAATCAAAAATTGCTTATGGTGGTGGTTGGGAGATTAATGATATCAATGGATTAAAATTCATTAGTCACACAGGAGTAACAGGAACTATTTTGGTCAACATTCCGCAAAAAAGCACCACAGTTATCATACTTTCAAATTTAGGATATAATGGAAACGACATGGTAAATCCTTGGAATTTAGCTTATGAAATAATTAATAAGATAGGAATAGAAACCAAAATTAATCGCAGTCATGTTACCTCAAGTGGACTTAAACAAATAGAGCCGAATAAAGCAGCTTTTAGAAATCTGACGGGTACATATTTTACAGCGGACAGCCTAGAAGCTAAAATATATATAGAAAGTGGGAAGGCTTATTTTGAAAGTCAAGGAAGTAAGAATGAATTATCTCTATTAGAAAATGGAAGTTGGCTTGTGCTATGGTTCGATTATGAGTATATACTAACGTTAGATGAAAATGGACAAATATTGGAATCGAATTACGGAAGAATATTTAAGAAAGAATAAAAACCACAGCTAACAAGGTATATAAAAAATAGGCGAAACAGTAGTAAAATCAAGGGTTTTAGCTCGTGTCAAACTTTATGCTTAACCTAAAGTAAAGCGCTTCGAAATCGCCTACTTTTCATATACTAATCGTTACAGTAAATCCTCCATGAATCACTCATTAATGACGACAATATTTTTGCTTTTCACAATAACTGTTTTCGGTCAAACTGATGGAATAACAGAGATTAAGAAACTATACAATGAGACTCAAGACAATAAATCAACCTATAAGACGCTGACAGCAGATGATTTTGAAAATTCATCCGAGGGCGGAGAATTAAAAGCATTTAAGGATTCACAAGAAGTTCGTTTAATCGAGGCAAGGTACTATGGGCACATGGGTAAGACCGTGGCGGAATTCTATTACCTGAACGGACAAATTTACTTTATTTTCCTCAAGGAATTTAGATATAACATGCCACCTACAGAATCGGGGTACGATCAGGACAAAACCACAATTGAAGAATCTCGATACTATTTTTGGGACAACAGAATGATCCGCTGGATCAGCCCAGATGGTGAGTATGTGGATACGAAATCACCTGAATTCCTAAAGACATCAAAAGAGAATTATGACTGGGCTGATGAACTTTTGGAAACAGTTAAATAAAGTCTGTAACACTAAGTATAAACCATACGCTTCAGCAGTTTCTTGCAAGCAAAACAGTTGATTACCGCAATTTTTGGCTGGCAGGATCATAGTCTCATTGGAACTTTAGTAAGCAAAGCAACCGAGCCATTGGTAACAAAGTAAAAATTGCTATCTTCATTACCTTAATTAATAGTGGCACACGGTATTTACACGCGCCCGATACTTGCAATTAAGAAGATGAAGTATGAAAGCTGTTTTTATAGTAATTAGTCTACTTGTCTCAATAAAATTATATGCTCAGTCAGATAGTGTATATACTCAATCCTATTTAGACAAGAGTACTCGATTTGCTTGGCTGACATATGGTGGTGATTTGAACTATTTGAGTGGTGGCACAACACAGCAATTTATTAATGGTGTTAAGCAAGATACCGATTTTGGAAGTACCTTAATGCCCAGGTTGACTATTGGTGGTATTCACTTTTGGGGTCATGCGGACTTCTATGTAACTTTCCCATTATCCTTTTTAAGGCTGCAAGATAAACCAAGTGGACTAAATCAATTAGATATTTATCAAGGAGTTGAAACAGGTATGCGACTCTACCCCTTAAAACTTCAACCCCAAAGATTAAGCCCCTTTTTAGGTATTAGTTTCAGGAGGTTTCGTTTTTCTCAGGAATCAGAACAGAGTAATAGTAGCAAGGGTGTTCCATCCTATGGTCGCTTTATTCATCCCTTACAGTTTGGATTAACTTACACATCTGATAAGTGGCATATTTCGGCATCAGGATATAATAACTATCAAAATGAATTTGACTATTATATTTCCCCAACCGAAACAGCTAATGTCAGATTGAATCCCGTATCGGTTAATTTAAGTTTGCTGAGATATATTGACACAGACCGGCACTTTAGAACACCTAGTGCAGCGAGGCAATTAAATGATTATTATAAAAAACTTAAAAGTGAAAACTTATTGAGTGCCTGGTTTTTTGGAATAGGACCTTCAGCTGCCTTACAAATGAATAAATCTACTTATTTGAAGGAAAACCATCCATTTTTATATGATAATTATTCTGCTGCTATTCTACCTGACCTCACTTTTGGTAGATATTTCAATAATATCGATGCAAATTTAAATTTGGCTTACCGAACTTATGGTGACCGGTTTGAAGGTTTTGGCACTGAAATTAGAACTAGAAGACATTCAGTTGGATTTGAGTCCGTTAAATTCCTTTTCAACTACCTCGGTTTTGTCCCTTTTGTAGGGCCAATCCTTTCCTACGAAAACCTGAATACCACAGTAAATGGTATCAATTACTCTGAAAATAAATTGGCTTTAGGCGTTACATTTGGTTGGGATATCAGGGTAACAAAGACAGGCATAAGTCTTTTGAGGACAAATCTACGTTATAATCCTAACTTACACATGAGTGTTGAAGGGGAAAAGATGATGTTCGACCATCTCGAATTCAATTTTATTCAATGGGTACAATTTATTGGCAGAAAAAAGGCCCTAAGGAAATAAGTTCTGATTCGTATGAAACTAGGTAATTATCAGAAATCTTGACTCTTACTAATCACTTAATTATGATATACTTAGTATTATTTTCAATAAGAACGCACGACCATAAAATATAAACTTCCTTAATTTCATTTAGTCTTTCCGAGAAATCATTAAGTTCCCTCATTTTGATTCATAGAAATTTGTGAAACAAATAAAAAAATGAGGAACCATGATTAAAAAGATATTCGGAATTGCCCCTACAAAAGAAAAAAATGGCTCAGCTTACATCCCATCTCCCATGGGAAGAATGCTTGGAGTAGATAAGGTAAGTGGATTTAAAGCAAGCACATTTGAAGGAAAAAAATATAGAGGCGATAAAAAGATCTTAGTGCTTTGCACTGAAGAACGCTATTTTGAAATGGCCAATGGTAAACAGTTTTCTACAGGTAATAATGTACAGGAAACCATGGTCCCGATAATGCACTTAGTGAATGGCGGCTTTGATTTTGAAGTAGTGACGCCTACAGGTAAAAAAGCTATTTTAGAAGAATGGTCAGTACCTCTCAAAGATGAGGCAGTAATCAAATTTAGAACTGAAAATCAATTAAAATTTAATAATCCATTATCACTCAAAAAGCTTATTGAAAATGATGAGCTGAATGATACCTCAAAATACATTGCACTTTTTCTACCAGGCGGCCATGGTGCTATGGTAGGCTTACCTGAAGATGAAAATGTAGGAAAATTGCTTCGTTGGATAAAAACATCTGATCGATACTTGGTCGCTGTATGTCATGGCCCCGCTGCTATGATAGCAAAAGATAAAAAGGATGAGCCGAACCCTTACAAGGGATATAAAATGGTTGCTTTTCCCGACAAGTTTGATAAACAGTCCCCTTCCTTGGGTTATTTACCCGGACAACTTCCATGGTTTCAATGTGAAGCACTAGAGAAAGAAGGGATTGAAGTGATCAATGACAAAATCACAGGCGCTACTCATATCGATCGAAAGCTTATTTCAGGGGACAGTCCGAAGGCTTGTGACGAGCTAGGGAAAATAACCGTGGATACCTTATTTAAGGAATTAGAGGTTAACTAATAGCTTTTATAATGACGGAAAACATGGAAATTATGAAGCAGTTCGAAATATATATCGCTGCCCAGAGAGCCACTGGAATGCAAATCACCATTTTTGGTATAGCCCTTCTCCTAGTCGCTGTCCTACTGCATTTTAGCCAGCTTAACCCTATCACTCAGGGTTTAAGAAATAGCTTTTTAGTGATCAGCATATTACTGCTAGTGAGCGGAATTGGGTTTATAGTCAATCAAAAAAGTCTTTTGAAGAGCAAAACGGAAACCTATCAAGCAGATCCTTCTGAATTCAAAAAGCAGGAAGTAGAGCGAATGGAAGGTGTGAACAAAAGTGTGCCTAAAATCATCTTGGGGCTAAGCATTATCCTGATAATCATACTCTTGGCCTTAATTTTATTGATCAAGCAACCTTTATGGAGAGGCGTATCCTACGGTATATCGATCTATTTCCTGGGTCTTTTGATCGTAGAATCTATCTCTTACCTCTCAGTAAAGACTTACCTAAACGCTTTATTAAACTAAACACATAAAAATAAAAAAACATGAACAAGACCATTTTAATAACAGGAGCCAGCTCAGGAATAGGAAGAGCAACTGCCTTATTATTTCAAGAAAAAGGATGGAATGTAATCGCTACCATGCGAACACCCGAAAAGGAGTCTGAGCTTAAAGCCTTAGATAAGGTATTGGTGAATAAGCTTGATGTATTAGAAATCGATACTATCAAAAGTTCAATAAAAGAAGGAATAGAGAAATTTGTTAAAATTGATGTGGTACTCAATAATGCCGGATACGCTTTGATGGGAACCTTTGAATCCGCCAAACGCGAAAGCATCATCCGTCAATTTGGAGTGAATGTACAGGGGCTATTTGATGTTACGCAAGAAGTATTGCCCCACTTCAGAGCCAATAAAGACGGAATGTTTATTAACATATCTTCTATCGGAGGAAAAATGACTTTTCCTTTAATGCCTCTTTATCATTCCACAAAGTGGGCGGTGGAAGGATTTTCAGAATCATTACGTTGGGAAATGGCGCAAATCGGAGTTGCTGTTAAATTAGTTGAACCGGGTGGTGTAGCCACTGATTTTGGTGGTCGTTCTTTAGACATGCAACATAATCCAGAACTGACAGAATACAATGAGTTTGTAGGCGCATTTACGAAAGCTATGCAAGCTTCCATGGATCCTTCCAATATGAGCAAAGCAGAACAAATTGCAGAGGTAATTTACACAGCTGCTACCGATGGAAAAGATACTTTACGATACAGAGCAGGGGCAGATGCAGAGCAATTATTAGCAGCTCGTTCAAAAATGTCCGATGAAGAATTTTTTGCCATGCAAAAACAGCAGTTCAGCTTATAATGAGTTAAATTAGAGACAGAGATAGGGAACAATCCTATCTCTTTATATACAAAAACAAGATGGAATCTTATCAAATCAATTCAATCAGTCAGGCGCATCAAGCCATGGGGCTCCCTGCTCCCAAGCATCCTTTGGTCACGGTAGTCCAAACAAAAGATTTTGATACTAAGCTTGACTTTAATGGCGTAAAAGTCATTAATAATCTGTACCAAATTACGCTCAAACAATTAGGCTGCGGGAATTTATTTTATGGTAAAAACTCCTACGATTATGAGGAAGGCACCTTGGTATTTACCTCCCCTGGGCAAGTAACTAGGTTTGAGGGTGAAATGCCCGCACAAGAAAGTGCTGCTGAAGGTTGGACTCTGGCTTTTCATCCTGATTTAATTAGAAAATCCACTTTATCGGATAAAATCGATAGTTATTCTTTTTTCAATTATGATGTGAATGAAGCCTTGCACCTTTCGGAGGAAGAGTTGGCTACTATAGAAGGGCTTTTAGAAAAAATAGTAAAAGAGTATAGTCAGAATTTAGACAAACATAGTCAGAACCTGATTATAACTAACATTGAACTCCTGCTGGATTATTGCACACGATTCTATGATCGCCAATTTTATACAAGAACCAATTTAAACACCGACATCGTCTCAAAATTTGAAAGGCTCATCAAAGCCTTTTATCAAACAGAGATGGTGCATGAGATCGGTATCCCCAATGTGCAATATTTTGCAAATGAATTAAACTTCTCTGCTAACTACTTAAGTGATTTACTGAAAAAAGAAACCGGTAAATCAGCGCAAGAACACATCCATCTTTTCTTGATTGAACGTGCGAAAAACACCTTACTGAATTCTAAGCAATCCATTAGCGAGATTGGCTATGCGCTGGGTTTTGAGTATCCGCAACACTTTAGCAATCTGTTCAAGGCCAAAACAGGTATGAGCCCGAGTGAATTTAGGAGTTTGAATTAAAATATTGTACCAAACGGGGTATAAAAGCAATAGCGATTCAAGTATAAACTTGAGCCGTTTTTTTGCTTAATTAGGTATATTGCTATGTGAAATGAAATTTAAGAGCGCTAATTCGATAATGTTCTTAAACAGAACGTTAGCCTCAATTAAAATAAACAATGTACCAAAGAATAGCACATATCGCTTTAGTAGTTGAGGATTATGATGAGGCGATTGAATTTTATACGGAAAAGTTGGATTTTACACTTCTTGAGGACACGAGAATAGATGAAAAGAAAAGATGGGTGATGGTCGCTCCACCAGGAGCAAAAGAATGTTGCTTATTACTAGCTAAAGCTGCTAATCAAAGACAAAAGGAAAGTATAGGAAATCAATCTGGAGGACGAGTTGGATTTTTTCTATTCACAGATGATCTGTGGCGAGATTATAACAATATGATAAATAGAAAAATAGATTTTATAAGACCTCCTTCTAAATTTGAATATGGGACTGTTGCTGTGTTTACGGATTTATATGGCAATCTTTGGGACTTGATTGAACCCAATGAAAACAATAAAGGATTAATTAAAGAATAAAAAAGGTAGGTAACATTTTTAAATGAAACCATTGCATCCTATGAAATGCTATGATTTCAACGACTTAGCGTTTTGTGTCAACATATAATCATCCCAAAATTTAACATTTGAATAAATTTTAAATTTTTAGAAAAAAATGTCCAAAATTGAATACACCAAATGTTTTTAGAGTGAACTAAAACATTTTACAATGAAAAAATATTTATTGCTTCTTCATGAAGACATAGAAAAAATGCAAAAACTTTCCCCTAAGGAAATGGAAGAATTAACAAATTCCCATATGGCTTGGGCGGAAAAGTTAGGCAAATCGGGTCATTTTATTTCTGGCGAGGGCCTTGAAGAAAATAGTGTTAAAATTTCTGGAAAGGATAGTATCGTTAAAGATGGGACATTCTTGGAATCAAAAGAAATGATTGGTGGCTACTATTTACTACAAGCCAAAGATTTAGATACGATTATAGAATTGGCAAAAGGTTGTCCTTGCCATTTATGGGGTGGAACTACCGAAATCAGACCGATAATGGAATATGAAGAATAAAATTTCTTCGGTTGTCGAATCGAGTTACAGAGCTTTTTACGGAAAATTATTTTCGGCTCTTTTCAGTCAATTCGGTGCGAATTATGTAAGTGAAATCGAAGATGCAATTCAAAATTCATTTTACAAATCTTTAAAAAGTTGGAAACCTAATCAAGTTCCTACCAACAAAGAAAATTGGCTTTTTATTGTTGCCCGAAATGAAGTTTTGAACCAAATAAAAAAAGACAGCCGACAGCAATCGCAATCTGATTTTAAAAGCAAGGTAGAAACAGAAAATCCAAAAGAAGATTTAAGGCTAAAAACTATCCTATTTTTATCTAAGTCTAAAAAGGCATCTTCAAAAGTAAAAGTGATTTTTGTTTTAAAAAATATCTTTGGACTGCACATCAAAGAGATTAGCGAATGTACTTTACTATCTCAAGATGCTATTTACAAAAGCATAAACAGAGCTAAAAAAGACTTTCAACAATCTACAAAAGATGAAAATTTTGATTTGACTTTTGAGCAAATAGCCGATCAAGAAATTAAAATTGTAGAGGAAATTCTATATGCAGTTTTCAACATTGGTTTTGACTCTTTCAACGAAAAAACCAATTCAATAATCAATGAAGATTTGTGTTTAGAGGCTTTATCACTTTCAAAAATTTTGTCCGATACGTTTCAGCGAGTAAGCACAAAAAATCTTCTTGCATTATTTTGCTTCCATCTTGCAAGAATTCCGGCAAAGATTAAAAATGACAAAATCGTTTCATTCTTTGAGCAGGATAAAACCAATTGGGATTACGACTTTATAAAATTAGGTTTCCACTATATGGAAAAACCTGAAAAGCTTAATAAATACTATTTAGAGGCTGTAATTGCAAGTAAACATATAACAGCAAGTAAGAATGACATTGAGCATTGGAACGAAATAATAAAACTATACCAATTATTGATTTCGGTTTCTAATTCGCCAATTACGAAATTGAATCTTTGTTATTGTTTAAGTAAGGCACATAGGATCGAGGAGGCAAAAGAATTATTGGAAATTGTCGAAAATGAATTACCTGACGAACACATCTATCTTTCTTTGGTAAAGGCTAACATGCTCTCAAATAAAGAAAGCTATGAATCCGAAAAAATAATTAAGCAAGTATTAAAAAACATTAAGCAAAAAATCAGACGGGAATACATATTAGAAAATATGTCAACTAGCTTCTGAATAGAACATTAGAATTATGTAAACACTATATAATCCTCATCATAACTTAAACAAAGTCTAGTACAGAAAAGAGCGACTTTTCTACACAAAAAGACAAAAAATAAAAAGTAGTTGAGCAGTATTTTGAACATTTCTCCAAAATCTGACAAGTCTGTTTTAGCAGGCACAAGTTAGGGAGGTTTTGCATCAAGCTATATTACCTTTAGGCACTCGGATGGTATTGGGAATGTCCTCTCGCAATCAGATTCCTATTGGATATATCCAGAAGAAAATGGGAAACTAATCAATCTGTATAAACAGAGTGAACGATTGCCTATCAAATTCTATATGGATACCGGATTATACGATGCGGGTGCATCAATGCTCAGAGTGAACCGACAATTTCGAGATATCCTTGAAATAAAAGGCTATAAAGTAGATTATCGTGATTTTAAAGGCGGCCACAATTACATAAATTGGAGGGGAACACTTTCAGACGAATTAATATCCTTGATTGGAACTGAATAAAGGAAGAAAACCTATATTACATTACAAATGAAATTTTGGCTGTTCTTCGCTATCATTTGTAATTTAATCTTGAATATTGTTTTTGAATGAAAAGATATTTTCCAATAAACAGGAGGCAACTTCAACCGAACAAACGAACTGGTTTATTCGGTATCATAACTCTTGTGGCTATACTTTCAGGACTTTTACTTTTTTTCACAAATGAAAAACAGAATGCAGAAATTCTATCCTCTTATTGTGGGGGCTTCGGTTTATATGGGAAATCGTTGGTGTTAATGAAAGACAGCACCTTTAGGTTCAGTTATTATGGATGTAGTCAAACAAATGGATATGTCTCGGGTCAATGGAATTCTAATGGCCAAATTTTAACTTTAATACCGGCTCAAATAGATGACGTTCTAAATTTAAAGTATCAAAAATATAAATCTAAACTAATTCCATTGAAAGATTCTTCAGAAGCTGAATTTGTATTGTGCAAAAACTACGAGCATCCTACCAAAAAAGAATATTAACCTCCAATTGCCATAATAATCAAAGGATTATCTTTTTATGCCTTTACTAAAATTCAGATGAAACATTAGCCAATAAAAAAAGGGCCGAAGCCCTTTTAAATATATTTTAATGAGGTTTTATTCTTGAGAGCCTACTTTAGCACTAAGAAATTCTCTATTCATTCTAGCAATATTTGAAAGATCGATACCTTTAGGGCATTCAGCTGAACATGCACCTGTGTTGGTACAAGCACCAAAGCCTTCAGCATCCATTTGCGCTACCATTTTCTGTGCTCTTTCTGCTCGCTCAACCTGTCCTTGTGGTAACATTGATAATTGAGAAATTTTAGCACTTACAAATAGCATGGCTGATGCATTTTTACATGCTGCAACACAAGCTCCACATCCAATGCAAGTAGCAGCATCAAAGGCCTCATCTGCAACTGACTTAGGAATTGGAATTTCGTTAGCATCAGGAGTACCCCCAGTATTAACACTAACATAACCTCCAGCTTGTATAACTCTATCAAATGCGCTTCTGTCCACTGCTAAATCTTTCACTACTGGGAAGGCTTTTGCTCTCCATGGCTCAATAGTAATCGTTTCACCGTCTTGGAAACTTCTCATGTGAAGCTGACAAGTAGTAACTCCTTTTAATGGACCATGTGGCTCACCATTAATGTACATGCTGCACATCCCACAGATACCCTCTCTACAGTCGTGATCAAAATGAACAGGGTCTTCATCCTTTTCAATAAGTTGCTCATTTAAAACATCAATCATTTCTAGAAATGACATATCAGATGATACACCATCTAAATCGTATGTTTTAAAAGCTCCTTTATCTTGATTATTCTTCTGTCTCCAGATTTTTAATTTAAATTTCATAATTAAAATATTTTGATGACCTCAGGATTATTTATAGCTCCTTTGCGTCAGTTTTACATTTTCAAATATCAATTGTTCTTTATGAAGGGTTTCTGGTTTTTCAGGACCAGTGTATTCCCAAGCAGCAACATATGCGAAGTCTTCGTCATTACGTTTTGCTTCTCCTTCAGGAGTTTGATGTTCTTCTCTGAAGTGACCTCCACATGATTCTTCTCTATGCAATGCATCATCAATCATCAACTCACCTAATTCTAAGAAATCAGAAACTCTTGATGCTTTCTCTAAAGAACTATTGAATTCTTCATTTGAACCTAAAACTTTCACATTCTTCCAGAAATCTGCTCTAAGCTCTTTGATCATTTCTTTAGCTTTTTTCAAGCCTTCACCAGTTCTAGACATACCGCAGTAGTCCCACATAATTTTACCTAATTCTTTGTGGTACTGGTCTACTGATTTTGAACCTTTGATAGATAATAGCTTATCAATATTATCTTTCACAGCTTTTTCTGCTTCTTTGAAAGCTTCGTGATCAGTGCCTACTTTCTCGTATTTTTCGCCTGCTAGATAGTTACCGATAGTGTAAGGTATTACAAAATAACCATCTGCTAAACCTTGCATTAATGCACTAGCACCTAATCTGTTTGCTCCGTGATCAGAGAAGTTAGATTCACCAGTCGCATATAAACCATCAATATTAGTTTTCAAATTGTAATCTACCCAAAGTCCACCCATAGTGTAGTGTACTGCAGGGAATATTGTCATTGGCTCTTTATATGGATTACTTCCTGTGATTTGCTTATACATATCAAACAGGTTACCATATTTACCAGCAATCACATCCTCACCATCACGCTTAATAGCATCTCTGAAATCTAGGTAAACGGCTTTACCTGTTTCATTTACCCCTCTACCTTCATCACAAACATATTTAGCATTTCTTGAAGCCACATCACGAGGCACAAGGTTACCGAATGCTGGGTATTTTCTTTCCAAATAATAATCTCTTTCGTCTTCAGAAAGATCATTTGGATGGATTTCTTTTTTTCTAATTTTTTCTGCTAACTCTTTCGTAGCCGGCACCCATACTCTACCATCATTTCTTAATGACTCTGACATTAAGGTCAGTTTTGATTGATGATCTCCACTTACTGGAATACAAGTCGGATGAATTTGAGTATAACATGGGTTAGCCATTAAAGCTCCTTTTCTGTGAGCTCTCCAAGCTGCTGTCACATTCGATCCCATCGCATTAGTAGATAAATAGAAAACGTTTCCGTATCCACCTGTAGCTAAAACAACTGCGTGAGCTGAATGAGATTCAATTTTACCTGTAACTAAATTTCTGGTTACAATACCTCTTGCTTTTCCATCTACCATTACTAAATCAAGCATTTCTGTTCTTGGGAAAAGCTCAACTTTACCGTTGGCAATTTGACGGCTTAAAGCACTGTAAGCACCTAATAATAACTGCTGCCCAGTTTGACCTCTAGCGTAGAAAGTACGTGATACTTGAGCACCACCAAATGATCTGTTTGCTAATAAACCACCATATTCTCTTGCAAAAGGAACCCCTTGCGCCACACATTGGTCAATGATATTAACACTTACTTCAGCTAATCTGTAAACATTAGCCTCTCTTGAACGGTAATCACCCCCTTTGATAGTATCATAGAATAGACGGAAAACACTATCACCGTCATTTTGATAGTTTTTAGCGGCATTTATACCCCCTTGAGCGGCAATAGAGTGGGCTCTTCTGGGGCTATCCTGAAAACAGAAAGACTTTACATTATAACCTAATTCTGCTAAAGAAGCTGCTGCAGAAGCACCAGCCAAACCAGTACCTACAACGATTACATCGTATTTACGCTTGTTCGCTGGGTTAACCAGCTTCACATTAAATTTATGATTCGTCCATTTCTCTGCTAATGGACCTTCAGGTATTTTTGACTCTAAATTCATAGTACAGTAATTATCCTTAACTATTCAAAAACATGATTATTGGAATTATTGCAAAAGCAGCCGGTATTAAGACTGCATATACAACACCTAATTTCTTAATAAATGGAGTGTATTTGCTATGATTTAATCCTAGTGTTTGGAAAGCACTTGAGAAACCATGAGATAAATGGAATGCAAGTCCTATCATACACACAACATAAATCGCAACATACCACCATTCACTGAATGCAGCACTAACAACTTTATATAGGTCTTTGTTTCCAGCTTCATCCATTGGGATAGATCCCCAGTGCATTTCATACCAAAAGTTTCTTAAATGAATCACTAAGAAAACAAAAATGATGAAACCGAGAATCCCCATGTTTCTAGATGAAAAAGAACTGTTTGCAGACCCTTTTACTTCTGCATATCCAACTGGTCTAGCCGCTTTGTTTTTCATAGCCAATGCGATAGACATTGCAATATGGATTAATATGAATGCATATAATCCATAGGATGTTGTTTTAATTATGGGATTAGAAGTCATGAACTTTGCATAAGCATTGAATGCCAATCCACCATCATCAGCTAACAATTGAAAATTTCCTGCTAAATGGACAACTAAAAAAATGATTAAAAACAAACCGGTAAGCGACATTACAAGTTTCCTACCAATTGTACTCGTTAACGTTTCAGAAAGCCAACTCATATATTGTATTAGTTATGGGTTTATAATAAAATATTTGTTTCAAAGTTACATTTGGAACAATTAGAAAACAATTGTGTTTTCTATTTTAAACAATTCTAAATAATGGCATGATTTTAGAAAGTAATATTATTTAGGAATTCAAAAAGAATTGATGTTTTAAGAACATATTTTTATAAATTAACGTTTTTTAATTTCGCTAAGTAAGCATATTGTGAAAAAAATACTCATATTTTCTATTTTAACCCTAAGCTTTTTAGGTGAGGCTCTAGCCACCCATATCAGGGCTGGAGAAATTACTGCCAAAAGAATTGGTTGTAATAGTAGAACTTATGAATTTACACTTACCGCCTATCGTGATACAGGATCAGACATTTTATTTGGAAATGGAGAATTTAAATATGGAAATGGAGAATCCATAATCTTAAATCCTGACGGCTACAGTCGAAAAGAGATTATTGATGATGAAGTTGAATTAGTTGAATTTAAATTTGAATATACTTACAGGTCGGATGGAAATTATATAGTTTCTTATGTCGAAGATTATAGAAATCGTGGCATTGTAAATATGAGTCAGTCAGGACAAACTGCTTTTTATGTAGAAACCTTGATCAGAATTGATACATTTTTCGGATGCAATGATACACCCGTTTTCTTAATCCCTCCTGTAGATAAGGCAGCAGTTGGCGCTTTGTTCTACCATAATCCTGGAGCTTTTGATGTAAATGGGGATAGTATAGCATTTAAAATGGTGATTCCACAAAGTAGAGAAGATGTAAACGTGGGTAATTATCGATCACCAGAAGTGGCAGCTGGCGGGCAAAATAGTCAACAAACTGGGCCCGCAACCTTAACCTTAGATGAAATCTTGGGTGATCTCATATGGGATGCTCCAGGTTTGAAAGGAGAATACAATATAGCTTTTATAGCAGAGGAATGGAGGAGTATAGAAGGTGAATGGATTCTTTTAGGAAGTGTTACTCGAGACATGCAAATCATTGTAGATGAAACCGATAATGATCCGCCAGAATTAGAAATTCCAATGGACACTTGTATAGAAGCAGGAACACTTTTAGAAGCGGATATTATTGCTACTGATCCAAATCCCGAATCTTTAGTAAGAATTGAAGGCTTTGGTGGTCCTTTTGTTTTAAATCCTCCTGCAACCCTTACTCCTAATACAAATGCATTTTTCGAATCCCCTACCACATCAAAATTCTCATGGCAAACTGACTGCTCTCACATCCGGGAGAACCCATATTTAGTTAGGTTTAAAGCTACAGACAATGGGCCAGGTATTCGTTTAACAAGTTTTGAGACTTGGAGTGTTACCGTAGTGCCACCAGCACCTAAAAATGTAATAGCTGAAAGTAAACCTCAACGTTCAATTGAAGTATCATGGGATGAGTATAATTGTGGCGATGCAGAAGTAATTCAAGTTTACAGAAGAGTTGATAGTTTTGATTTTACTCCTGAAAATTGTGAGATTGGAATTCCTGAAAATGGAGGTTATGAATTAATTGGAGCTGTTCCGGTAGATCAAACTTCTTTCCTTGATGATAATGCTGGTCAAGGTTTAGATTTTGGCGCAACTTATTGCTACAGATTAGTTGCTGTTTTCCAATTACCAAAAGGAGGCGTAAGTTATGCTTCAGAAGAAGTTTGTCAAAAAATTGAGGCAACTGGTCCAGTAGTTACCAATGTTAGCGTAGATCAAACCAGTGATGTAAATGGAGAGATAACCCTAAGCTGGCTTCCACCTTTAGACATAGACACGGATGTTTACCCAGCTCCGTACAAATACCAAATATTAAGAAGCAATGGCGGAGGATTCGAAGCTGTGGGAGTAATTGAGGATGACACAACATTTATCGATACAGGATTAAATACTTTATCGATACAGTATGAATATCAAGTTGAGCTTTATTTAGTAAATGATGAGATAAATGAAGATAATTTGATAGAGGTTTCTGCTAACGCTTCTTCTGTAAGGCTATCATCAGTAGGTTTATTTGAATCAATTGAGCTAAACTGGGAGGCAAATGTTCCGTGGTCAAATACTAATCAAGATCACCCTTATCATTATATATACAGAAATAAAGCAGGATCGAACGCCAGCAGCTTAGTGCTTATCGATTCAGTTGATGTTACTTTAAATGGATTCCATTATTTAGATAGCGGTCAGTTTAATGGGGAAACTCTTATCAACTCTGAAGAGTATTGCTATTATGTTACCACAGCGGGCGGGTATGGAAATGATGAAATCTTTGAACCTTTATTGAATGATTCTCAAATAATCTGTGCAAGGCCAGATGATCAAATAGATCCATGTCCCCCATTTGAAGTTGCTTTCGAATTAGATTCTCCTGAAAAATGTCTTGATTTCTTGGCCGATAAAGATTGTGAATTCAATCAATTCCAAAATGAACTTTATTGGAATGCTAATCTAGCCGATAGTTGTGACAGTGATATTAGCTATTATGAGATTTTCTTCCAGGAAGAACTCGATACTGAATTTGAATTAATAGGAACTACCAGAGACACTTTCTACATCCATGATAACTTACCTGAATTTGCAGGATGTTACATGATCAGAGCGGTTGATCAGTCAGAAAATAGAAGTAGTTTTTCAGAAGTTTTCTGTAAAGAAAATTGTCCTAATATTGCGTTCCCTAATATTTTCACACCAAATAATGATGGAAAGAATGATACCTTCACTCCTTTCTTCCAGAAAGAATTTGAAGCTGAGTCTATTCCATTAAATAAATGCCCTAGATTTTTAGAGCAAATTGTATTTAATGTATATAATAGATATGGAAAACTAGTATATAGCTATAAAAGCGGAGGCGAAAACGGACTATATATAAACTGGGACGGTACTAATTTTGGAGGAGAAGAGTTGCCTTCAGCTACCTATTTCTATGAGGCTATTGTAACCTTTGATATGTTAAGACCAGAGAATAGAGAAAAAAGGTATAAAGGATTTGTTCAAATTATCAGATAGCTTGAAAAATTCTAATCCTATCATATATTTCGATGGTATTTGTAATTTATGTAATGGCGCAGTAAATTACATCATTGACAGAGATTCTAAAGCCATATTTAAATTTGCTCCTCTGCAATCTAAACACGCTGAAAAAAACCTTCCTGTTGAATTAATAAAAAATACCGACAGCATTATTTTACAAGTAGATGGTAATTTTTATCAAAAAAGTACTGCAGCTCTAAAAATTGCCTCTCAATTGGGTGGGTTTTGGAAATTATTCTATGTTTTTATTATTCTACCTCCCTTTCTAAGAGATTTTATTTATGACATAATTGCAAAAAACCGTTATAAATGGTTTGGGAAAAGAGATGTATGCAGGCTACCAACTCCTGAGCTTAAAAATAGATTTTTAGAAATGGATTAACCCATAGTTTTATATAGATTTTATAACTTGCCATCATATTCAAGAAACAAAAAAAATCGATATGAAAGCTTATGTATTTCCGGGCCAAGGCGCTCAATATCCTGGAATGGGAAAAGAACTTTATGATAATAATGCAGAAGCAAAAAAATTATTTGATCAAGCAAATGAAATATTAGGCTTTGAGATCACAAAAATAATGTTTGAAGGCACAGCCGAAGAGTTAAAAGAAACTAAGGTAACTCAACCCGCTGTTTTTTTACATTCTGTAATCAATGCCATAATTCATCCAGATTTTAAACCTGATATGGTAGCAGGTCATTCTTTAGGAGAATTTTCTGCCCTTGTTGCTAATGGCACCTTATCATTTGAAGATGGATTAAAGCTTGTTTACAAAAGAGCTTTAGCGATGCAAAAAGCATGTGAGATAAATCCTTCAACAATGGCTGCTGTTTTAGGCTTAGAAGATGAAGTGGTTGAAAAAGTTTGTAGTGAAATAACAGAAGAAGTAGTAGTTCCTGCAAACTATAATTGCCCTGGACAACTCGTTATTTCAGGTTCTAACAAAGGAATTGAAATTGCTTGTGAAAAAATGAAAGCGGCTGGCGCTAAAAGAGCTATGCCATTACCTGTAGGAGGCGCATTCCATTCTCCATTAATGGAGCCTGCTAGAGAAGAATTAGCTAAAGCAATTGAAGAAACGCAATTTAACAAACCAAAATGTCCTGTTTATCAAAATGTAAATGCTCAGGGATCAATTGAAGTTGAAGATATTAAAAATAATTTAATTTCACAGTTGACAGCTCCAGTAAGATGGACGCAATCAGTTCAGCAAATGATTCAAGATGGTGCTACCAGCTTTACAGAAAGTGGTCCGGGCAAAGTGCTTCAAGGATTAGTAAAAAAGATAAACCGGGAATCTGAAGTATCACAATTATCGTAAATTGTGAACAATCAGGATTGCAATTCATTCTAATTTATTGAATTGCAGAAATAATTTTATGCAGAAGCCAAAAATACCACATAATGAAAAAGATAGGCTGGCCGATCTTAAACGGTTACAAATTCTAGATTCTGAAAAAGAAAAAGATTTTGATGATCTTGTAGATTTGGCTTCTGCAATTTGTGATGTCCCTATCTCTTTAATTACTTTAATTGATGAGAACCGACAATGGTTCAAAGCAAAGAAAGGCTTAAAAGTTGAATCAACAGACCGGGATATTTCATTTTGTGGTCATGCAATTAATTATGATGATATTTTTATAGTTGAGAATGCAGTAGCGGATAAAAGGTTTTATGACAACCCCTTAGTAACTGATGATCCAAATATTAGGTTTTACGCTGGAATGCCAATCAAATCGGAAAAGGGATTTAATTTAGGTACATTATGTGTTATTGACTCAAAACCAAAAAAGCTCAACGAAACTCAAATTGCTGCCTTAAAAACCCTGAGTACTCAAGCCACTAAGCTAATTGAATTAAGAGATAAGAAGCATGAGCTTGAAAAGAAGAATCACGATTTAGAAAATCTAAATAACTTAAATAATCAGATTACCAGTATAATTTCTCATGACATTAAAGGCCCAATCAGTAGTCTTAGATCCTATATGAATTCAGATTATGTGAATATTAATGATCTTAATGCTTTACAAGAATTATTTCCTGTTGTCAAAGAGAATTTGAACAATCTGGGAGTATTGGTAGAGAACCTTTTAGAATGGTCCAGCAATATAAATGATGTTCATATCACCTCCTTTAACTTATTTGATCTAATCATAGAAATTTCAAGCCTATTTGAATCCGATATGAATCAGAAAAATATCAAAATGGAGTTTGATATTGACTTTGATTTAATAATATCAGGTGATGCCTCTATGATTAAATTTATTATGAGAAATTTAATCAACAATGCTGTAAAGTTTACTGAAGATGGCACAATTAGAATTGAAGCTCAAAAAACACAAGAGCATAGAATTGAGATCAAAGTGAAAGATACTGGAGTTGGAATGAGTCCAGAAATTATTGAACGAATTTTCATTAAGAAAAAGAAAGTATCAACTAAAGGAACTCGCAATGAAAGAGGAACCGGTCTAGGATTAAAACTTATTAGAGAATTCCTAACTATTCATAATTCTGAGTTGAATATCGATTCAAAAGAAAATGAAGGTAGTATATTTTCTTTTACACTACCTTTATCCTTTGAAAAATAAATAATTTTTAAATTCTAGTAACCTAAAATATTCAACATACTTTCACTCGTTTGCTCCTCAGCAAATAATCTTGTAGAAATATTTCCTTGATCATCTTTATCAATCAAAACATGCTTTGGTGCTGGAATTAAACAATGTTGAATTCCTCCATATCCTCCTAATGATTCCTGATATGCACCAGTATGAAAAAATCCTATATACTGCTTTTCATTCCTTTCTACTTTTGGTAAAAACACTTCAAATGAATGTGCTTCTGAATTATAATAATCCATTGAGTCGCATGTTAAACCTCCCATTTTCACTTTATGAAATGGTTCACTCCAATTATTAATGGCCATTAGGATAAACTTTTGATTCAATCCCCAAACATCTGGTAAGTGAGTAATGAAAGAACCATCAATCATGTACCATAGCTCCTTATCATTTTGTAACTTTTGATCCAAGATGGAATAGATAGTTGCACCACTCTCCCCTACTGTATAACTACCAAATTCAGTGATTATATTTGGAGTATCTACATTATTCTTCTCGCAAATCCACTGAATATTTTCAATGATTTGGTCTACCATGTATTGATAATCATATTCAAATCCTAAAGAAGTTTTAATAGGAAAACCTCCTCCAATATCAATTGTATCTAATTCAGGAGCAATTTTTTTAAGTTCACAATATTTATCCACAAATCTACCTAACTCACTCCAATAATATGCTGTATCCTTAATCCCTGTATTGATAAAGAAATGAAGCATTTTTAAGGTAGCTTTTTCACTTTTAGCTATTTTATTTTGATATAGATTCACTACATCGTTATAGCGTACGCCTAAACGACTAGTATAAAATTCAAAAGTTGGTTCTTCATCCGAAGCAATTCTGATCCCCACTTTATAAGGCTTTTTAGCATCCGCCTCATAACTATCTATTTCATTCAAATCATCTAAAACAGGAACTACATTTTCAAATCCATCATTGATCAATTCATTTATATATTGTCTATATAATGGACGTTTAAAGCCATTGCATACAATAAAATGCTGCTTAGACACCAAACCTTTCTCATGTAACTTCCTCACAATGGGAATATCAAATGAAGAAGAAGTTTCAATATGAACGCCTGCCTTTAAGGCCTCCTCCATGACGAATGAAAAGTGTGAAGATTTGGTACAATAGCAATAGGTATAATTTCCTTTGTAATTATATTTCTCAAATGCATTTTTAAAATATTCCCTCGCCTGATTAATGTTCTGGCTAATCTTGGGAAGGTAAGTTAGTTTCAAAGGTGTGCCATACTTTTCTATTATATCCATTAAAGGAACACCATGAAACCTCAAGGCATCATCCTTTACATCGAACTCCTTTTGTGGCCAATAAAAAGTCTGTTCAATTAAATCAATGTAACTCTTCATTCTCTAAAGTTTAGTATCATCATAAAATGCAATATTGAAATATTATTGCAATCTTTGCAAAACTAAAATTTTAGCTCAGAATCTCTGATCTTTTTCAATTAAATAATTGAATAATTTTTTATGATAAATGTATATGTAAATGATGAAACTGCTCCTTTAAAGACAGTTATTTTAGGCACTGCTAAAGGTATTGGCGATACACCCGATTTAGATGATGCTTATGATCCAAAATCAAAAGAACATATAGCTGCTGGCACCTATCCGAAAGAAGTGGATATGGTTGCAGAAATGGAGGCATTTGCAAAGGTTCTAGAAAAACATAATGTAGAGGTTTACCGACCTGAAATAATCGAGAACTATAATCAGATTTTTTCCAGAGATATTGGTTTTGTGATTGAAGATAAATTCATTAAACCTCGAATTCTTAAAGACAGAAAAGAAGAAATTAAAGGAATTCAATATATTTTAGATAAAATAAATCCAGCCCAAATCGTTTCCGTGCCTGAAGATGTTAGAGTTGAGGGCGGAGATGTAATGCCATGGAATGATCACATTTTTGTAGGATATTCCGAAAAAGAAGATTTCGAGAAATATATAGTTGCACGCACTAACAAAGCGGGTTTAGATTTCTTAACAAATGAATTCCCAAATAAAAAAGTAAAAGGATTTCAACTGAATAAATCGGATGAAGTAGCAAAAGACAATGCTTTGCATTTAGATTGCTGCTTTCAACCTATAGGTAATAATCAAGCCATAATTTATAAAGATGGGTTTAAGTTTGAAGAAGACTATAACTATCTAAAAGATTATTTTGGAGAAGAAAATTTAATTCATATTACAAGAGATGAAATGTATGAAATGAATTCAAATGTCTTCTCTATCAGTCCAAAAGTGGTAGTATTAGAAAAGAACTTCACTCGTTTAGCAAAGATTTTAGAAGAAAAAGGCTTTACCGTGGAATTAGTTCCTTATGCTGAAATTTCTAAAATGGAAGGTTTGTTAAGATGTTCCACTTTACCATTAGAAAGAGAAAAATAAGATCATATTTCTAAACAGATTAAACATGAATAGCCAACAAAGTACCGATACCCTAATGATGATAAGACCTGTTCAGTTTCGATTTAACGAGCAAACTGCAGTTAATAATTATTATCAAAAAGCTATAGAAGGCTTATCTGCTACAGAAATACAAGCAAAAGCTGCCAAAGAGTTTGAAAGCTTTGTGAATAAGCTGAAAAGTAAAAACATCAATGTTATTGTAATTGATGATACTCCAGATCCAAGCACGCCTGACTCCATATTTCCTAATAACTGGGTATCATTCCACGAAGATGGAAAAGTAGGCTTATATCCAATGTATGCTGAAAACAGAAGGCTGGAAAGAAGAGAGGACATTCTAGATAAATTAAAAAATGATGAAGGTCTGAAAATCAGCGAAATTATTGATCTATCTTCTTTTGAAAATGACTCACTGTTTCTGGAAGGAACCGGAAGCATGATTTTGGATAGGCCGAATAAAATTGCTTATGCTGCTATTTCAACAAGAACAAATGAGAAAGTATTAGATGCTTTTTGTGATAAATTTGGATATAAGGCTGTAAAATTCACTGCTAATCAAACGGTTGAAGGTAAAAGATTAGCAATATATCATACGAATGTGATGATGTGTGTCGCAAACGACTTTGCAATTTTATGTGCGGATTCTATAGATGATATGAGTGAGAAAAAAGCAGTAATTGACAGCCTGGAAAAGACGGATAAAGAAATCATTGAGATTACCGAAGATCAAAAACATCATTTTGCTGGAAATATGCTTCAAGTAAATGGTACTGATGGTAAGCCGTATCTTATCATGTCAAATGCTGCACATCAATCTTTAACGGAGGATCAAATTAATAGAATTGAGAATTATTGTGAAATCATAAGTAGTTCGCTTGATACAATTGAAGCTTTAGGAGGTGGAAGTGCCCGCTGTATGATGGCTGAAGTATTCTTACCTAAATCTTAATTTATCAATTCTAAAATAGCACAAACAGTAACAATATGTTGAATTTATCAGAAGAACTTAAATCCCTATCTATAAAAGCATTCAAATCTCTTTTCGATCACGATTTGGATGAGAAATCAGTACAAATACAACCTACTCGAAAGGAATTTGATGGAAGCCACACTTTAGTTTGCTTTCCATTAGCTAGATTTTCAAAACTAAAACCTGAGCAAACTGCTGAAAAAATAGGCGAATATTTAAAGTCAAATTCTGAATTAGTTAGTGATTTCAATGTTGTTAAAGGTTTTTTAAATATTGTTGTTGCGGACAAAGTATGGCTACAGATAGCTGATCATATTCTGAAAACGGAAAATTATGGCTTTACCGCTCCTACTGGAAGAGAAGTGATGGTTGAATATTCATCGCCAAACACGAACAAACCCTTGCATTTAGGTCATTTAAGAAATAATTTCCTAGGGTATTCTGTCTCTCAAATCCTTAAGGCAAATGGTAATAAAGTCCATAAAGTACAAATCATAAACGACCGAGGCATCCACATCTGCAAGTCAATGGTTGCCTGGCAAAAATTTGGTGAAGGGGAAACACCAGAGTCGAGCGGGATGAAAGGTGATAAGTTGGTAGGTAAATATTATGTCATATTTGATCAAAAATATAAAGAGCAGATCAAAGAACTAGTTGAAGCTGGCAAATCAAAAGAAGAAGCTGAAAAAGAAGCCCCAATCATGAAAGAGGCGCAAGAAATGCTTTTGAAATGGGAGCAAAAAGAGCCCGAAACTTATGCACTATGGGAAAAGATGAACTCATGGGTTTATAAAGGATTTGAAAATACTTATAAAACCATGGGAGTTGATTTTGATAAACTATACTATGAATCAGAGACATTTTCTTTAGGTAAGGATGAAGTATTAAGAGCAGTTGAGGAAGGCATTGCTTATAAAAAAGAAGATGGTTCAGTTTGGATTGATCTTACTGAGGATGAACTAGATGAAAAACTGCTATTAAGAAAAGACGGGACTTCTGTTTATATGACTCAAGATATTGGAACTGCAATTCTTAGATACAGAGAATTCCCTAAAATTGAGCAGCAAATCTATACAGTAGGAAACGAGCAGGAATATCACTTCAAAGTACTCTTCATTATTCTAGATAAATTAGGATACGAGTGGGCGAAAAGCTGTTACCATTTATCATACGGTATGGTTGATTTACCAACCGGTAAAATGAAGTCAAGAGAAGGAACAGTGGTAGATGCTGATGATTTGATGGAAGATATGTTTGCTACTGCCAAAAGCAGAACTGATGAATTAGGTAAAATTGATGGCTTCAATAAAGAAGAAGCTGAAGATTTATACAGACAATTAGGTTTGGGGGCATTGAAGTATTACTTATTGAAAGTAGACCCTGTAAAAAGAATGATGTTCAATCCTGAAGAATCAATTGATTTTCAGGGAAATACCGGGCCTTTTATTCAATACGTTCACGCAAGAATCTGTGCCATCTTAAGAAAAGCCAATCAGCTAGAAGTAACGCCTGAGGTTAGCGAAAAAAGGGATTCATTAGAACCTACTGAAAGAAATGTATTACAACTTATAGTTGATTTTCCTGCAAAAGTTGATGAGGCCGCTAAAGAATATGCACCATCAATTATTGCAAACTATGTATATGAAGTAGCTAAAGCTTATAATAAATTCTATTCTGAAGTTTCAATTTTTAATGAATCAGATCAGGACGCTTTAGCTTTTAGAATTGCTTTCTCTAAAATTGTGGCTGAAACCATAGAAAAAGCAATGAATTTATTAGGAATAGAGGTTCCTCAAAAAATGTAGATTATTGATAAAAAGTTAATTTTAATGACATGAACAAAGCTTTCTATTTTCTGTTTCTTTTTGTGAGTCTGATTAGTTTAACATCATTAAAACAAAACAATATGTCGATATACGATTTTCAAATAGAATCTTTAGAAGGTGAAAAAATAGATTTCTCAAAATATAAAGGTAAGAAGTTACTAATAGTAAATACAGCCAGTGAATGCGGGTATACTCCACAATATGCTGATTTACAAGAATTGCATGAAAACTTTGGAGATCAAATTGAAATTCTAGGCTTTCCGGCTAATAACTTCGGTGGTCAGGAACCAGGCTCAAATCAGGAAATAGCTCAATTTTGTGAAAAAAATTATGGAGTAAGCTTTCAAATGTTTGCAAAAATAAATGCAATTGGCCCTAAACAGCATCCACTATATAA
The DNA here is from genome assembly GCF_030503875.2 of Marivirga arenosa. Lineage (NCBI taxonomy): Bacteria > Pseudomonadati > Bacteroidota > Cytophagia > Cytophagales > Marivirgaceae > Marivirga > Marivirga arenosa. Next base: position 3,745,219 of record NZ_CP129968.2, read on the forward strand.
ACTTTTAAAAGAGAAAACTGGGAAAGAACCAAACTGGAATTTCTGTAAATATTTAGTTTCGGAAGATGGAGAAGAAATCAGTTTTTACCCGTCTTCAGTTAATCCTGGTGAGATAGCTGAAAAATTATAAAATGATTAAAAATTGGATAGAAGCATTTAGGTTAAGAACTCTTCCCTTAGCCTTGTCTTGTATTGGAATGGGTAGTTTTTTAGCTGCTTACTTTGGTGAATTCAACCTAGCCGTGTGTATACTAAGTTTAACTACCACCCTATTTTTACAAATCCTTTCAAATTTGGCTAATGATTATGGTGATAGTATTCATGGAGCCGATAGTGAGCATAGAGAAGGGCCTCAAAGAAGTGTGCAAAGAGGGAGTATTTCATCAAAAGCAATGTTTAATTCTATCATTGTTTTTGTCATTCTATCTTTTACCAGTGGTATACTACTTTTACATTACGCTGTCGGCATCGGTAGCACTACTTTTTATGTATTCTTAGGTTTTGGATTAGCCGCTATAGCTGCTGCTATTGCCTACACTAATGGAAAAAGACCTTATGGTTACAGCGGTTTAGGTGATATATCAGTATTAATATTTTTTGGGCTTTTAGGGGTTTGCGGAACTTATTTTTTACATGCTGAAAGTTTCGAACCTTTTATTCTTTTGCCAGCTATAAGTTGCGGATTCTTTGCAACTGGTGTTCTGAATGTAAATAACATTAGAGATATAAAATCAGATAAACTAGCAGGAAAAAACAGTATACCAGTAAGAATCGGTAAGCAAAAGGCACTTCGATACCATATTGCACTTATTTCTTTAGGATGTTTAAGTACTATTATATTTCTAGTTTTTCAGGACAAAATAAGAAGTATTTTTTTACTATCTCCTGCATTTTTCTTTTTTGGGAAACATCTTCAAGAAATGATGCAAGCTGACAGTTCATCAAAATTTGACCCGCAATTAAAGCAATTGTCACTCAGCACCTTGTTATTCGTAGTTTTATTTGGATTATCGATATTAGGCTTATAATTCACATTTTATAGTGCTTTTCTCATCATTTTATAATAAGATTCGTATATTCAAATGAACAATAATTGAAAACTATATCACTATGAAAAAAATACTGGTACCAACCGACTTTTCAGATCAGGCTAAATATGCATTGAAGCTAGCTACTGAGATCGCAAAAAAGACAGATGCTGAACTTATTTTACTTCATGTAGTGGAAATACCAGGTCAACAATCATTCAATACAACTGGAGAAGCTAATCATGCTGATGGTATGGAAGGGGTGTATATTATGAAAATGATTGAATTGGGCAAAAAGAAACTTCATGCGCTAAAGGATGATGAAATTCTTGAAGGGTTAAATGTTCATGCTAAATTAGAAGCAGGTAATACATTCTATAATATTTCTTCAATCGTAAATGAACACAATCCAGACATAATTATTATGGGTACTAGTGGTAGCAGCGGTGTTGATGAAATACTTATTGGTTCCAATGCTGAGAAAGTAGTAAGAAATGCGAAATGCCCAGTACTTACATTAAAAGAAGAAATCAGCTTAGCTAGTATTGATAATATTGTATTTGCAAGCTCTTTGAAAAACGATGATAAAGAATTAGCGAATAAGCTCAAAGAAATTGCAAAGCTATCCTATGCTAAAATCCATTTATTAAAAGTAAATACTCCTAATAACTTTGAATCTAGTACTAATACTAACAAAAGAATGGATGAGTATATGAAGAATAATGGTTTAGAGGCAGAAAAACATATTCATAATGGAATAAATGAAGAAGAAGGTATTCTTGAGTTTGCAAAAGAAAATAATATCGATTTAATAGCAATGGGAACACATGGTAGAAAAGGTTTAATGCATTTATTAAGCGGCAGTATAGCTGAAGATGTGGTGAACCATTCAAAAAGACCTGTTCTTACTTTAAAACTAGGAGATTAATATTACGGTTGATTTCAATAAAATTAAGCCTCTTGATTACTCAAGAGGTTTTTTTATAACTAATTTTAAAAATTACTAATTCAACCTACTATCATTTATTCATTTTTAGAAAGATTATGAGGTTTACTCTACTCATTAGTTTTTATCTATTTTTTAGTATATCTACTTTTAGTCAGATAAATGAAAGATATGCAAATGAGCTTCATCAGAAAACAACTAATTACATTTCAAAGTCATTAAACTACTTAAAAAGTCGTCAACTAAAAGAAAACGATTCAATCTTTAAGTTTAAAGGTGAATGGGAAACACAAATGAGTATGAACTTTTGGTTTCCGATGTTAGGAAATGAAACTAGTGCTTATGACTCAAATTGCTTCTCAACGGCTACTATTCACAATATTTTAGCTGAAATTTATTTGAATTATCCAGAATATGAGCAAATTCCCTTAATGCTAGATTTAGCTTTCCAGAGGATTTTAGCTTATAAAACAGGATATACTTTCAACTTCTGGAACGAACTACCTGATTTAAAAAGCTATAGAAAGAATAAAGAAATTGAGTATGTAAGGAGACCAAACAATTTTTCATTACCCGTTAGGTACATTCAAAAAGCAGCAAATGTAGCAGATGATGCAGATGATACAGCTGCCGGACTAATGGCTATTTATTATCAGAATAAAATAAATGATCAAAATATACCAGACAGCTTAAATGATATACATAAAATATTTGACCAATATATTGATTACAATAGGAATAACCGAAACTGGTATAACGTATGGCAAGGACAAGGAATAAACACTAAAGCCTATTTGACTTGGTTTGGAGAAGAACATTCTGAAACACGACCTTGGAATATACTTCGTGAATTTTTACATCAGATTTCTTTGTTAACCCCACTAAGTAAAATGTATCCTCATGCTGGAGAACCTTATATTCCATACGGAAGTAATGATATTGATATTGTGGTAAATATGAATATTTTAAGAATGTTTAGCCTATATGATAATAATGAAAGTTTAGTGAAACACTATTCCGCTGCATTTGTGGAAGATCAAATTTTGAAAGAAAAATTTGATTATAAAGCAGTGTATTATCCAAACCAATTTCATATTCCGTATTATGTTACTAAAGCTTATCATTCAGGAGTTAAAGAACTTGAGAAAAGCAGTAAAATTGTTGAGAAGTTTATTCTACAAGAATTTGAAGAAAACGGTCATTGGGTATCTAGAAGTGGTATTAACAAAGGAGACAGTTTGCAATCTACCATTTATGCAGTAAGTGCTCTTTTAAATTCTGGTGGTTTAAATTCTGCAAAATCTGAAAAGGCTATTGTAGCCGGATTAGATTCTATACTTTCAAAATCAATTGAAACTGACAATGAGATGCATTGGACAGGTGGAGTGTTTTTTTCTGGTGGAACTGTGGTGCGGGATGTTCTTCATTGGAAATCTGATGCAGTAACTACAGCATTAGTGCTTGAATTATTGGTTAATTTGAGAAGCCATCTTGAAAATAAATACCCAGAATTAAAGGATTAAAAAGAGCCACCTAATTCAAATCAGGTGGCTCTTTTGATTATTTATTTGGTCTGTTTCTTACCATTGCTACTGAGCTTGATCCTCTACTACTATTTGAGGAGCTGGAGCTTCTTGAAGAATACCTGGCATTATTCGATCCAGCGTTATTACTTCTTGGCTTCACTGATGAACCTTTCCCATTTCTATTTGAAATGTTCGAATTTCTACTTCTAGAGTTCATAACTACCTCATTTCTACTATGTGATGATCTGTTATTACCTCTATTATACTCTCTAGAGTTTCCCCTATTGTCATTTTTATACTTATTATGACCATGACCTCCTCTATTATTTGGATGACTTCTATAAACCTGTCTATTACCAGCACTACTTCTAGCAGCGTAGGAATTATAATTTCTATTACTTCTATACGCTATGTGGTTATGACCTAGGTGGTTTACGTGTCCATGCCCATGACCTCTATGATTACAAGCTACTCTGTAGTTTCTATAAAAATTACCGTGGAAACCACAATGACCTGTACAGATATGTTGAACTAAAGGATAATTTATAAAGTGGTTGATATCCAAAATCACAGCGTTTCTATTGAAAAACACTTCCACAAATCGGCCCCTTCTTTCTAACAATACATTGAAGAATAGATTTCTTCCTCTTCTTTCTCTATTGATATGAACGATCTGATGATAAGGATAATAGTAATCTATTTCATATAGTATTGCATTCGGAACTGCCCAATTATGTGCTGTACCAAAAGAAGCAACTATTTGAAAATTTTGAGACTTGGTAGAATTAGAGTAAAAGAAAATTCCTAATCCTAACATTAACGAAAGTAGTATGTGCTTCTTCATAACTTTAAATGTTTAGTGTTATGAAGAATTAACCAATGATTGTGCCAAAATCACAATACTTGAATTAATGCGCTGTATATCAGAAACTTGTAAACATAGTAAAATAGCTATTCGTAAGCAGTTCTACTCACTATACTTCTTCCCAAAGTTATTTCATCAGCGTATTCTAATTCACCGCCAATTGGAATTCCCCTAGCTATAGTGCTAGTCTTTATTCCTAAAGGTTTAACTTTTTTACTGATGTAAAAAGCAGTGGTATCTCCTTCCATTGTAGGTGATAAACCAAAAATAATTTCTTTTACTTCGGTATCTTTATCAGAAACTCTTTCCATCAAACTATCAATGGTCAAATCTTCAGGGCCTACACCCTCAATAGGTGAAATGATACCACCTAAAACATGATACAAACCATTGTATTGAGAAGTGTTTTCAATAGCCAAAACATCTCGAGTATCTTCTACTAAACAAATTATGGAAGTATCTCTTTTATGACTTTTACAAATGTTGCAAATTTCATCATCAGAGATATTGTGGCATTTTTCACAATATTTGATATTTTGACGCATGTCAATTAATGACTGTGCAATATCAGTAGTTAAGCTTTCTTCTTGTTTTAATAGGTGTAATACTAGTCTTAAAGCCGTTTTTTTTCCTATACCTGGAAGTTTTGAAAATTCATTAACCGCAGATTCAATCAGTTTTGAAGAAAACTCCATATTATTCTATCTCAGCATTGATTCCAGCATCCACAACTCCTTGTCTGTAAGGAATAAGGTCAACATATGATCCTTTTTTAACAGCACATTTGCCTTTATAGTGAACTAATAATGTACACTGTTCAGCTTGCTCAGGTGTGTGCTTGCAAACTTTGACAAGAGTATTAATGACATGCTCAAAAGTATTCACATCATCATTGTATACTACTAAATCATTAATGTCCTCATCTGAGGTAGTTTCTACTACCTCTTCTCTTTTATCTTCTTGAAATTGAAAATATCTTTTTAATTCACTCATCACGTCACAATAACTTTATAGAACAAATAATGTTACATCTTCAGAATTATCACTCACAAATTTACGAAAATTTAACCAACTTCGGATTTATTATTCATAACTCGGTTTATAATAATTAATGAAAAGTTACATTAAAACGAGCATTCATTACTAATTTAGGCCTTAATTTATTAAAAAATTAACATTTAACTCCTTTGCATGAATCCAATATTGGTAATTTCTGTAATCGCAATATACTTCTTAGTATTGATGGGAATATCCTATTTCACATCTAAGAATAATGATAATTTAACTTTTTTCACAGCTAATCGTCAATCCCCTTGGTATCTAGTGGCTTTTGGTATGATTGGAGCTTCTTTATCTGGTGTTACCTTTATAAGCGTACCTGGTGAAGTTGGCAATACTGCCTTTGCCTATTTTCAAGTTGTATTGGGATATTTGGTGGGTTATTTTGTAATTGCTACTGTTTTATTACCACTCTACTACAAGCTAAATCTGATTAGCATTTATACTTATCTGGAGCAAAGATTTGGCTTCTATTCTTATAAAAGCGGGGCCTTTTTCTTCCTATTATCAAGGATTGTAGGTTCTTCATTCCGATTATTTTTAGTTGCTGGAGTGTTACAATTAGCAATTTTCGATGCTTACGATTGGCCTTTTTCTATTACAGTAGCTGTAACCATTGCTTTAATCTGGCTATATACATTCAGAGGTGGAATCAAGACCATTGTTTGGACTGACACTTTACAAACTCTATTTATGATTTCAGCTGTTGCGATAAGTATTTATTTAATAAAAGATGCTTTAGATGTATCGTGGCTACAATTAAGTGATAAGATTTCCAATTCAGGCTATTCAAAGATTTTTATTTGGGATTGGCAAAGTGGTCAAAACTTCTTCAAGCAATTTATTAGCGGGGCTTTTATTGCCATTGTAATGACAGGATTAGATCAGGATATGATGCAAAAAAACTTAACCTGTAGAAGCTTGAAAGATGCTCAAAAAAATATGTTCTGGTTTTGTGTAGTGTTGGTGATTGTAAATTTTATGTTCCTGTCAATGGGTGCTCTTTTGTATGTATATGCTGCTGAAATGAATATTTCAATACCAGCAAGAACGGATGACTTATATCCTTTATTAGCTTTGGAACATTTTCCATTAGTTGCAGGAATAGTTTTTTTATTAGGAATAACTGCTGCAGCCTATTCTAGTGCTGATTCTGCCTTAACGGCTTTAACTACTTCCTTTTGTGTTGACTTTCTAGGTTTGGGTAATAATGACAAACCAATTTCAAAGAAAATTAGAATTCGAGTTCACCTAGTTTTCTCAGTCATATTATTTTTAGTAATTCTTGGCTTTAAAGCAATTAACGATCAAAGTGTAATCACTGCAGTATTTGTGGCCGCTGGATATACTTACGGTCCTATTTTAGGATTATTTACATTTGGATTAATCACGAAATATAGTCTAAAAGATAAATGGGTTCCATTAGTTGCGGTCTTGTCTCCCATAATATCCTACATAATCAATTTAAACTCTGAAGCTTGGCTTTACGGCTACAAATTTGGTTTTGAAATTCTAGTAGTGAATGGTTTATTAACTTTCCTTGGGTTATTCTTAATACGAAAAAAAGATTCGCTACAGGCTCAATTCAATTGATGGATCCCAGAAAATTTTATTGAAATTTTTGATTTGGTCTTTTTCAACTTTAATACCTTCTGCTTCCAGAGCATTTTGCATAGCATTTGGAGTTTCGAAATGCATTTTGCCTGTTAATAATCCATTACGATTTACAACTCTGTGAGCAGGGATATCATCCATTGTATGGGAAGCATTCATAGCATAACCCACTACTCTGGAACTTTTTGCTGCTCCTAAATATTTAGCTATTGCACCATATGATGTAACTCTGCCATGAGGGATTAATCGAACTACTTGATATACCTGATCGAAAAAATCTTTCTTTTCATTCATATTATGTGTTTCGTATTTATAGATTTATAATTTTGGAGTTTATTTATGACGAAATTACTCTATATTTTCTTAATCCCCTGGACTTTGTTTGCATACGCTAGCCAAGGGCAAGCTTATGCTGAATTCCCTTATGATAGCACTTTAGATATTTTTTCTCAAAGTGGAAAAAAAGGAATTAAAAATAAAAAGGGTAGCATTATACTTAAACCAGAATATCAGGATTTCGGCTGGTCGAATGGTTATAAAAAAGCAATAGGAAATTCTTTAGGATACCAGCAAAATGATTTATGGGGTTTGATGGATAATGAACTCAACATTATCACCAAACCACAATTTAAAAGCTTAACACCTTTTACGAATGACCTTTTTATAACAGCAGAAAAAAGTAAATATTCAAAAGTTATTTTTTATGGCTTGATTAAGCCAAATGGTCGATCAAAAATTAAATCAATTTATAGAAATCTTTATCCTGCGGCTAATTATTTAATCGCAGCTAATAAGGATAAGCAAACTATTTATTTTGGTGTTTTAGATGCAGATGGTAAAACCGTAATTCCTTTTGAATATTTCCATATTGAATATTTAAATAAAAATAATTTTATAGTTACTAAAAATAACGGATCAAAAGAACTCATTAAGTTGAATCCGAAACCAGAGCTTCTACTTTCAAATATTGATAGTGTTTCAACATTTAAAGATGGGGTTGCCGTTGTATTCAAAAACGGAAAACAAGGTTTAATTAGGCAAGATGGGAAATTATTACTACCCATTGAATATAAAAAGATAGAATGGAATGAGGGAAAACAGATATATGTAACCCCCTTAGATGAATGGACTGCTTACAAAAGCAATGGTATAAAACTGTCCAAATTCTATGCTGATTCCGTATTCTATCTCAATGATAGCCTGTTAGTGAAAAATACTTCTTCATTTGCTCAAATATCAAATATTGTCAGAAATGAGGACCGCCAAGTATTTCATGCTAAAATAAAGGGGGTATTCGGAGAGAAATTTATACTTGAGAAATCTAATCAAATATTTTTAGCCAAAGATAGTAGTGAAATTCACCTCAAGAAATTTAGTACTAAAACAAGCTGGACGGATGATTTATTTATCGCTCAAAGAAAAACCTATGAAGGTTATGAAAATGTCATCTATAACAAGTCAGGAAAATCAATTATTGCAGATTCTGCATATGCATTGGGACAATATTTAGCACTAAAAAAAGGAAACCACTGGGGGCTTTTTAATCATAATTTACAAGAAGTTATTGCCCCATTGTACAATCATATTAGTCAGAATGGGAATCACTTTATAGTTAATTTTAAAAATCAATACGGTGTTATTGACAAAGAAAACAACTGGATAATACCTCCTTTATATAAATCAATTTATCCAATTGATGAATCGCATTATAAGTTAGTAGATAATTACTTAATGGAATTTATATCAGACGGTAGTCAAAAAAATGAAGCCGATCTTTATTTTGATTTTTATGATGAATATGGCATTGAAATTAATACACAAAATCAGTCACGGTTAATCTCAATTAATGGGGATCCTTTTACGAATTATAAAAACGGAGTTTATAATGGACACGGAAATTTAGGATTGCTATTGAAAAACAATAGCCAACACTTATTACTGAATAAATCTGGAGATGAATTATTTAGGATAAACGACTACGACACCATTATTTTCACAAATGATGAATACCTGATTATTCAAAAAAATAATCAATGGGGCTTTATAAATGAAGAAGGGATATTAAGAATTGCTAATCGATATGACTCTGTCAGACCATTTTTTAATAATCGATCAGCCATAAAAATTCGAAATTCATGGGGTTTTATTAATAAACAAGAAGAAATCGTAATTCAACCCTATTTTCAAAAAGTATCCGACTTTGAAAATGAAACTGCTTATGTTCTTTTTAATGGAAAATATGGAGTGATTGACCTGGAAGGAAATTATATCATTGAAGCTGAGTATGACGAAATCAAAAAAGAAAAAGGGTTTTACCTTTTAAGAAAAGCTGCAAAATGGGGACTAGCTAATAAGAATGGTAAAATGCTGAGTTACCCAAGCTATGATGATATAACCGTAGAGGAAAATCATTTAAGAGTTAAAAAATATAATACAATTAGAATTTTAAACTTGGCTGGAAATAATCTGATTGATGAGCAGTACGAATCCATTTATTACGATCAGGATCAGAATATCTTTTTGGCTAAGAAGAAATCAAAAAGAGAACAAGTTTATCTTACTGATATCCTTAATGGAAAATACCCTTGAGTCATTCAATCTAATATTTTGGAATAATTTTCACTGAAACTTACACATACTTTATCATTATATGATTTTCTAAAACAAGCAATTATAAAAATATTGATAATTGTTTTTTTCGATAAAATGTGATTTTTAGCGTATATTTACTTTGTTTTTAAAGATGAAAAAAAATAATTTCATTTTTATAATCGGTTTATATGGCCTACAAATTAGAAAATACCGCAGAAATAGCATCTGAGCTTTCAAGTGACTTGTTGTTTAGAATTATGAAGGAAAGTTCATTGGTTGAGACAGATGGCATTCCCTTGAAATCATTAAACAATTTGCTTCAATTTATTTCTGAGGAGTTTTGTGCCAATGAACATTGGGTAGTTGAAGAAAGTAAAAAGGATAATTGCTTAAAATGGGATTTACAAAACCCATTAGTAAAGGAAATTATCCCTTTTAATAAAGAATTGAAAGAAAGAAAAAAGAGCCCTTTCTTCACACTTGAAATTTCAAAACCCTTCCTTTTTTATAAGCATCACCTCATTTTTCCTATTAACTTAAAAAATAAGGAAATCTATATTGGCTTTTCTGCAAGAAAAGAGTTTGAGCTTTCTTCTGAAGATAATAAATCATTTTTTGTTATTTCTGAAAGATTAAAAGAGTTAATCCTTTTGGTAAATAACGAAAGAAGTGAAAAATCTAGAAGCCAGAAATTGGAGACTATTCTTGATCGTTTACCTCAAGCCATTGTTTTCACAGAAAATAATAATGGAGACACTTGGCTTAATAAAGAAGCCTTAGAAGTATTTAATTTAGAAAAGAATCAAAAAAATATCTCGTCTGATTTATTTTCTAAAAAGCTGGCCGATTTAAAGGTTAAAGTAACCAATAGGGAAGAGGTTGAGCTTGTAGGAAATAATATGATCAGTTTAAATGCACTTCCTTCTAGCTTTGGTGAAGATTGGATCTGGAAATTCGAAAACTCAGTTTTAAAAGTTATCAGAAAAAATGCCTATATCGCTGGTAAAGAAGGCGAATTATGGGTATTCGATAATGTAAGTGAATTATACTTTGCCAATGAAAGATTAAACTCATTGTTCAGAAAACTAAATGTAGCTTACAATGAGATTAATGCCAACTTAACTGAATTCCAATCTAAGTCAAGTTCTAAAAGCATAACAGATCTTGAAGCTGAAGAATCAAGAATTATTCAGCAATATGACAATAATGATATATTAGGAAAGGTGACACATGATTTAAGAACGCCTTTTGCAAAAGTTTATACTATAGTTCAATTACTGCTTACTGATAATCAAGAAAATTTAAGCGAACAACAAGTTGAAAGAATTAATTTGATCAAGCAAGTAGTAGCTGATGGACTACAAATTGTGAAAGGATTCTTAGATACAGGCAATATGGTATTGGATGAGAAAAAATTCAACCCAGAAATTATTGACCTGCAAGCATTTGTTGATGACAGCTTAATGCCTTACGAGCTTCTTTCTGCTAAGAAAAACATCATCTTTATAACTCAATTATTAGATCAAAACCTGGAAATAAAAGTAGACAGAACTTATTTAAAGCGAATAATTGATAACCTGATATCAAATGCCATTAAGTTCTCTCCTAACGAAACTCAAATAAACTACACTATCTTTAGAGAAGGTGATGAAATCATTTTCTCGGTTAAAGATCAAGGACCAGGACTATCTGATGATGATAAAAGCAGACTTTTCAAAAAATACCAACAACTCTCTGCCAAGCCAATCGGCACTGATGAATCTACCGGCTTAGGTCTATACATAGTAAAAACCATGGTGGATAAAATGGGGGGTAGAATTTGGGTAGAAAGTGAGAAAGGAAAAGGAGCAAATTTCAAAGTTGCTTTAAAATCAAATCTTTAATCCACAAATAAAAGTTTTAGTTTTTTCTTAGTCTCCTGAGCTAAAGTCAGTTATTTTAGCATCAGTTTTATTTCATTTTCTTCTAATAAATTCAATATGAAAAATATTTTCATTATTCTTTTTGTATTTGCATTCACTATTTCTTGTAGTCCTGAAAAGGAAAAAATAAACCTTTCTGGTAATTGGATTGGTGAAATTAGTATGCAAGGAAAAACAATGCCTTTTGAAATGGAGATTCAAGAAAAGGATAGTGCTAAAATTATCGCATACATCATAAATGGAGAGGAAAGAATTGTGTTGGATGAAATAGAAAAACAAAATGACTCTTTACATATCACACTTCATATTTTCGATATCACTCTTGACCTAAACATTGGAAATAATGTATTAAATGGAACTTATACAAAACATTATGAAGAAGATTATGTGCTTCCTATTAGTTTTCATAAAGGCAATGAAAGATTTAAATCTAATTCAGATAAACAGCCAAAAGATTTTTCAGGAAAATGGGAAGTTACTTTTATAGAACCTAAAGAACAAGATACAACAGAGGCGGTGGGAATATTTAAACAAGATGGTAAGCATATTAAAGGTACTTTTCTAACGCCTTTAGGGGATTATAGATATCTGGTTGGAATTGCTGAAGGTAATAAAATGAAGCTTAGTACATTTGACGGTAATCATGCATTTTTATTTGAAGCGGAAATGAATGAAGACAGTACCCTGAATGGTGATTTTTATTCAGGAAAAGATTGGTATGAAAGCTGGACTGGCTTTAGAAATAGTAATGCTAAACTACCCAGCCCAGATTCATTAACCTACCTAAAAAAAGGCTATGATAACATCTATTTTAGCTTCCCTAACCTAGAAGGAGAAAGAGTTAGTCTGACAGATGAAAAGTATCAAAACAAGGTAGTAATTGTTCAATTATTTGGTACCTGGTGTCCTAACTGTATGGATGAAACTAAGTTTTTAACGAAATGGTATGATAAAAATAAGGATAGAGGAGTTGAAATTATTGGCTTAGCTTATGAAGCAAAAGATGATTTTAACTATGCGAAAAGTAGAGTTGAAAGAATGATAAAAAAATATGATGTAAAGTATGATTTCCTAATTGCAGGCACTAACGATAAGGAAGAAGCCTCAAAAACACTCCCTATGCTCAATAGAGTTATATCATTCCCAACCATGATTATCTTAAATAAAGATGGTGACTTAGTTAGTATTCATACAGGGTTTAATGGACCGGGAACCGGGAAATATTACGATGAATTTGTTGAAAAATTCAATAGAAAGATGGATCGTTTATTAGAAAAAGACTAAATGAAGATTTATTTTAAATATATAACAATACTTAGCTTTTTATTTTCGCTGTCTTCCCTCGGATTTAGTCAAATTTCGATTGGTGAAAAATATGAAACAGAAGAAAAAATAAAAGAAGAAGACTTTCCAAAAGAAGGCCTTCAACTAATCAAGCAAATCATAAAAAATGGAGAGCGATTAAATTTTTATAAAGAAGGTGACTCTATTACCTACTTTTATGAAGTTAAAACTATTTACAAAGAAGAAAAGCTAAGCATTAAATTCACGAAAGAAGGAAGCCTTATTGATATTGAAATCTTAAAAGATTTCGATGAGCTCCCATTGGAAATACAGCATAGTATTAAATCGTATTTTCAATCAAACTATAAAAAGCATCATTTAAGAAGAATACAAATTCAATATAACAGAGAGGAAGAATACGAAAACGGTAGGCTTGAAATTGACGATGATAAGGAATTTCTTGAAGAGTTTTTAGAAATGGATGGAGATGATTTAACAATTAAATATGAATTAGAAGCAGAGGTCGTAAAAAAGGATAAGAAAAGAGGCTTTTTTGAATTCCTTTTTAATGATCTGGGAGAGATCGAGGAAATTAAAAGAATAATTAAAAGGCAAGATGACAACGTACTTTATTAGAAGTCTATTCCTAGTTTTTATTTTCTATTCCTTTCTTGGTCAAGCGCAAAACATTCCCTCTCTGCGCTGGGAACCTGGTTTTTCTTTCACCCAAAAAATAGATTCTCGCTGGAGTTACAATTTATCACTCTCGGGCAGGCAACGACTCACTGAATTTGGAGAAGGAGAAAAGAATTTTCGTACAGACCGCTGGGAAGTTAAGTCATTTGGTACCTATACCCTTTTAGGTGGAAAGAAATTGAGTTTAGGTTATATGTATAGAACCATTGATCCTTTCGAACAGGAAAGCGGTTGGGAACATCGAATAACGCAACAATTTGCTTTTATCACTAATTTTGGAGGCTATCGTTTAGGAAATAAATTTCGCATTGAACAACGCATTCGATCAACTAGCTATGAAACAAGGTTGCGCTACGCCATTAGTAATGACTTTCCTCTTCAAGGAGAAAGTCTCGATCCGAAGGAGTTTTATCTTATCGGAAAGAATGAATTAGTATATTCTTTCAACCGAAGGGAAGACGAATTAGAAAATAGATTTTCTGTAGGGATCGGACGTTTACTCAAAAGAGGGCAAAAATTCCAATTTGTGATACAGAGCAGATATAGTGACTTAAAAAGTGAAACGACCGATCACCTCATTCATTTTGAAACCACCTATTACTTCAATTTGTAAATTATCAGTGATCCTAGCATCTCTCCCAAAATTAAATCGACTTGTGGAAAACTTTCCTGATTGTCCTCTTGTTTGGAAAATCAAAGCTGTAATTTTGCAGTATCCTCAGGGTGTTAAACAAATTTTGGTGAACCTAACAAGTATGACAATACCGGGTGAAGCAAGCTTGTAAAGCCAGGCCTCATCCCGACTTTAGTCGGGACCTCGTATGCCGTTTAACGGCATTCAGGATAACAGTGGAAGGCTGATCAGGTACGCAGCCCAAATCCTGTAATAATCGGGGTTCACGCAATTTCTTTAATGCTCTGAGGTTTTTTAGTTAGAAGTTTGAAGTCAGAAGTTTGAAGTAGGCTTTCTGAATATACCCATCTTACAACTATATTTCACTTCCTATTTCTATCATTTATATTACAATTCTTCTCCACTCATCAAAGATGATTAACCATCCTTAACAATTTCCTTACTTTTTAATTTGGTTAATGATATATTCATAAAAAAATAAAAAATAAGATGAAGAAATATATACTCTCTTTAGTACTATTTGCTATATGCTTTTTTGCTTACAGTCAAGTACCTCAAGAAATCGATGCCAGGCATTATGACATTATAGAGGCTGTCTCAGCAGAAAGAATTGAAAGTGACATTAGAACACTCGCTGGTTTCGGTACTCGAAATACTTTTTCAGATACCGTATCCAATACACGAGGAATTGGTGCAGCTCGGAGATGGGTGAAAGCTGAATTTGATAAAATTTCAGAAGAATGTGGGGGATGCCTAGAGGTATTCTACCAAAAGGATTACGTTACCAAAGAAGGCAATAGCCGAGTTCCCAAAGACGCTTGGGTAGTGAATGTTGTAGCCATCCAAAAAGGTACTGATTATCCTAACAACCATGTATTAATGTCAGGTGATATTGATTCCAGAGCAAGTAATACTATGGACTATGAAACGGATGCTCCTGGCGCAAATGATAATGCTTCTGGAATGGCCGGAACTATAGAAGCAGCCCGAGTGCTCTCTAAATATAAATTTAAAAATAGCATTGTATACGTTGGTCTGTCAGGTGAAGAGCAAGGCTTATTTGGTGGATCTGGTTTAGCGGAATACGCCAAAGAAAATGAATGGAATATCATTGGTATCTTAAACAATGATATGATTGGTAATATTGAGGGTGTTGATGGAGTTATTGATAACAGGACCTTCAGAATATTCTCAGAGCCTGTACCTCAAACAGAAACGGAGAGACAAAGAACCTTAAGAAGGTATTACGGTGGAGAGGTTGATGGAATTTCAAGACAATTAGCTCGCTATGTTCACAAGCAAACTCAAACTTATATGCCAGAAATGAATCCAATGATGATCTACCGTTTGGATCGTTTTGGAAGAGGTGGTCACCACAGACCATTTAATGATTTAGGTTTTGCAGGCATAAGAATCATGGAAGCACATGAAAATTACAACAGACAGCATCAGGACATCAGAGTAGAAGATGGAATTGAATATGGGGATGTAGTAGAAGGCGTTAATTTTAAGTACGCTAAAAAGTTAACTGCAGTAAATGCCATTTCCTTAGCTGGTTTAGCATGGGCACCTCCTGCACCACAGAATGTTGGAATTGGTGGAGTTGTAGAACCCTCTGCAAAATTAGCCTGGGATGCAACAGATGACGACAATATTGTAGGCTATAAAATTTATTGGAGACTTACTACCTCCCCTACCTGGGATAACTTCAGATATGTTGGTAAAGTAAACGAGTATACTTTAGAGGGAATCGTAATTGACAATTTCTATTTTGGAGTTGCTGCTGTAGATAAAAATGGAAATGAATCAGTAGTGGTATTCCCTGAGCGAGTTATTAGATAATCATTAGTTATCACATGAAAACATTAAAGGCTTACCTAACAGTAAGCCTTTTTTATTGAATATAACCCATGTTTTATCTATGAAATAATTGAATTTACCAATATTACCTACATCTGTTAACGATATCCTGTTTTCATTCGTTAGTTGAGTATCACCAAAATTAATGATGATGAAAAAATTAGGTTTTAGTATTTTACTATTGTTAATGATGTTAAGTACAACATCATATTCACAGGTTAATAATTATAATATAAACCTGGTAGAATTTAATAGCATAAGTGTTAATTCGGCTTACACTGTGTATGTAAAACAATCCAACAAAGAAGAAATAAAAATTAAAGCAGAAAAAGAAATTTATGAAATATCAGAATTCATAGTAAAAGAGGGTGTTCTGCATATTAATATAAAGAAGGATGAATCCAAGGCTAGCAAAAGTATTTGGCAGAAAATTGATAACATAAAACTACTCCCCACATTAAAGGTATATGTTTCGATTAAAGACGTGAAATCCTTATCTGTAAATGGCAATGGTAAATTGATTACTGAAAATTCGATTGCGGCAGACGATTTAAAAGTATTAGTTGCAGGACCTGGATCAATGGATATTGATATTAAAAGCAAAAATTTAAGTGCGAAGCTTGCTGGTTCTGGAAATCTCGAAATTTCGGGCTATTCTAACAGCTTATCGGTTGAGAATAGTGGTTCTGGAAATATTAATGCTTATAATTTTGAAGTTAAAACTGCCAAATCATCACTCTATGGTTCAGGATCTATAGAAATTAATGTATCTGAAAGTTTGGATGCTAAAATTTATGGCAGCGGTCATACATTCGTGAAAGGAGCAACAAAAGAAATTAAATCTCAGGAATATGGAGAAGGTGAGGTAGAAAGAAAAAACTAATTCAAGATGTAATCAATAATTTAATAGTTCCGCTTTTAGAGTTATTATTTGTAACATAAAATGTATAAACAGGGTATAATATAAATATAACATCAACCTATTTTTTAAATTAAACTGTTAATCAATATGTCAACTATAAAAGAAAAAACATTAAGAGAGCTTCAAACAAAAGTTCACGATCTTGAAGATTTTATTGCTAAAAACGGTATAGGTTCAAGCTATTTATCGCGAGCTGAAAAAATTCAAAGAAACTTGAATATTGGATTGTTTGTAGGCAGTGTTGCTCTAGTTGGTGGAATTATTGCCTACCAAATTCTCAAATCGGAAGATGAAGAATAAGTAAATAAAGTGTAAAATCTTATAAACCTAGTATTATTTATTAATGCTAGGTTTTTTTATTCCACAACATTTCAGATTTAAACTGGATCATCCATCATAATTATTTTTAATGATATATATAACTTATTTTTATACAATGTATATTTACTATAAACATTAATTTATCATTTTTTTGGTCACCTTTGTTAACTAGGCATATGTTTAATTAGAAAAAATGACTTCTAATTAGCATAAAAACAAAGGATATGAATCAACAGTTAATCGCATTTCTCGCGTATTTATCTCCCTCACTTTTTGTAATAACAGCACTCACTTCCTGGTACCAAGCGGGTTTAAGACCTACAGCAGTAAAAAAACTAGGGATGATCTCATCTTTTTTTGGCATCTTAAGTTCTTTAATTCTTGCTTATGCGGTTTATCAACAAGACTTAATAGAAATCAGCACCTTTTCCATTTATGGTTTAGGGTTAAGCATACGCTTAGATACTGTAAGTATATTAATGTTCAGCATGATTGCCATCTTGAGCTTTGTAATCATGCGATACAGCTTAAACTACCTTGATGGTGACCAAAGACAAGGCACATTTCTAGGAAGATTAGCTGCAACCATAGTATCAGTACAATTTTTAGTTTTATCAGGTAATCTTGCCGTTTTATTAGCTTCATGGATTTTGACCAGCTTATGCTTACATAGATTATTAGTATTCTATAAAAAGAGACCTGGGGCAATTATAGCGGCAAAAAAGAAATCAATAGTCGCCCGATTAGCAGATATTTCTTTATTAATAGGCTTTGTATTATTATATCAAATATTCGGTACGGGAAACTTAGAAATTATATTCCAAAATGTAAGAGAAGGAATATCACCATTATTGGCAACTGCAACAATATTTATAGCATTAGCAGCTTTATTAAAATCAGCTCAGTTTCCAACTCATGGCTGGTTATTAGAAGTGATGGAAACCCCCACTCCCGTTTCATCCTTATTGCACGCAGGATTATTAAACGCAGGACCATTTTTGATAATCCGTTTAGCATTCATTATGGAAGCAACAAGTACCGCTTCTACTTTATTAATTATAGTAGGAGCTTTTACAGCGATTTATGGGTCAGTAGTATATTTAACTCAAACTTCAATCAAAACTGCACTTGGGTATTCCAGCATTGCACATATGGGCTTTAGTTTGATGGTTTGCGGCTTAGGCGTATATCCTGCAGCAATGCTTCATTTAATTGCACACTCATTTTATAAAGCACATTCATTTTTATCATCCGGTTCAGTTATTGATTTAATAAGAGCCGCGAAAGTAACAGGTGCGAAAAGAATAGGAAATCCTTTTAAAATCATCTTAGGAATTCTTTTAGCCATTGCTATGTATTCAGGATTCGCCTATTTATGGGGCGTAGATATTCAAAATGAATTTCAATTATTCGTAATAGGAGGCATTATTGTCTTAGGATTATCGCGATTATTTAGTTTTGCGCTTGATTCAAATGCGAGCATTAAATTATGGTTTCAAGCTTTAGTATTATCAGGAGTCGTTGCTCTTGCATTTTTTAGTCTTGAATCAATATTTCACTTCTTTTTAATGGGTAATGTACCTGAATTAACAATACCCTCTCTATCAGAAGTCATTTTGATGTCCACTGTTTTAACTTTATTTAGTTTAGTGGTATTTATACAGATATTCTCTCCTATTCTAAATCAAAAATCTTCTTTTCAAGCATTGGCGGTCCACATTAGAAATGGATTATATATAAATGTAGTTTTTGATAGAATAGTTAGAGCACATTACCATAAAGAGGATTCCAATTCAAGAATAGTTTTAGAAGAAGCAGAAATCGGGAAATACATTCTTGACTCAAAAGAAAATAACAATGAAGAGCAAGAAGAAAGGCTTGCGTAAACTCTGATAAAAAGCAATTACAACCATAGGTTTTAAAAAAAAAGACATGGCTAATTTTTCACCGGATCAGTTAAGCAAAGAACAAGTAAAATTATTAGAGGTTATTAGAGCTGCTTGTAAAAAAATAGCTCCCGTATGGCCGCTAGAAAGATTTGTGGCGGTTAATCCTTATCTGGGTTTTACTCACAGAACATTTGAAAATGTTGCTCAAGAATTAGCTATTGCTGGTGATATTCAAATGACGCTCCCAAGCAGTTTTTATAAAGAAAAGCTAGAAATAGGTGAAATCAGCCTTGAAGATATTGAGCAGGTTTTAAAGCAGAAAAATAAAAATATTTCCGCTTCCAGCTTCTTAAACAGGCTTCAGGAGGATCAATATGAAATCCCTTCTGCTCCCACTGTTAATAAATTAGCTTCTGTTATTACTGATAAAGATTGGAGTAGATTTATGGTGGACAGAATTTCCAGCTGGGCTAGTACATATTTTGATAATGGACAAGCCTCTTGGAATACCGCCAATCGTGATTTAAATGTATTCGCCTCATGGAAATTGGAGTCTGGAATTGATAAAAGTCCTGAATTAAGCGGTTTAAAACACTTCAGAAAAAACGTTAAAAGCCTTCCCGATAACCCAGTTAAAGTAATTGAATATGCACTTAATGTATTGGACATTCCCAAAGAAGGAATTGACCTATATCTACACAGTGTTTTACTAACAGTTGGTGGCTGGTCTGCCTATGCAGCCAGAATTGACTGGGATAATGAATTATACGGAGGGACTGATGGTGTATTAATTGAGTTTCTAGCCGTTTTAGTGAGCTATGAATTATGTCTAAAAAAAAGCATTAATAATGCAAAATTGGAGGATGCCTGGAATGAAGCTTTAAAATTCTACCATCTTATTAATACAGAAAGTGAACTAGACCTTCATATCAATGATAAATTGATTTTACAGGAGGCCTTTGATGTTGCTCATCAAAGAAAATTAATCGACAAATTTGAAAAACACGAAAAGCTAAATGCTAAAAAAGAGCGGGCACTAGCTCAAGCTGTTTTTTGTATAGATGTTCGTTCTGAAGTCTTCAGAAGAAATTTAGAGGCCGCAAATTCAAAAATAGAAACCATAGGTTTTGCTGGTTTCTTTGCATTCCCAATAAAATATAAGCCTATAGGTCATCAGGATGGAGAGGCACAATGCCCTGTTCTTTTACAAACCGGCCCTACGATTAAAGAAGAATTAAAGGATAAAGAGCAACATCAAAAAACATTAGAAAATAGAAAGCTAAAAAGACAGATTCACCAGATGTGGAAGTATTTCAAATCTGGGGCCGTTACTTGTTTTAGTTATGTAAGCCCAATGGGTTTATCTTATCTTCCAAAACTTATTACCGACTCATTTGGAATCACAAGACCTGTCCCGCATCCAGATGAAGTAGGTTTATCGAAATCTTCTATACAAAATAAGCGAGTAAGCTTGGTAGCAAAATCTGAAAATGGTGAGGATTTTGGTATTCCAATAAAAGACCAGATAGACATGGCAAAAAATGCACTTTCCGCTATGTCTTTATCGGAGGATTTCGGAAAGTTTGTTCTTATCACAGGACATGGTGCCAGCATGGTAAACAATCCGCATGCAACGGGCTATGATTGTGGCGCATGTGGTGGGCACAGTGGAGAATCAAATGCTAAAGTTGCAGCAGCAGTTCTAAACAATAAGGAAGTTCGAGAAGGATTAAATGAACAGGGGATCCAAATTCCTTTTGACACCACATTTTTAGCTTGTTTGCATGATACTACCACAGATGAGGTTAGCATTTTTAATGAGTATGATGTACCGCAATCACAGGCTGGCTTAATAAAAGAAGTAAAGAATGCCTTAAATAAAGCCGGAGAAGCAACTCGAATTGAAAGAGCTGTTCGCTTTGCAGATCATAATTCCAAAGACCCTGACAATTCAATTTTTTATAGAAGTAAGGATTGGGCACAATTACGTCCTGAATGGGGATTAGCAGGCTGCTCGGCCTTTGTAGTAGCCCCGCGAACGCATACCACAGGTCTTGACTTAGAAGGTAAATCTTTCCTACACTCTTATGACTGGAAAAAGGATAAAAACTTTTCCATTCTAGAGTTAATTATGACCGCCCCTATGGTAGTCACTAGTTGGATTAACCTCCAGTATTATGGTTCCACAGTGGATAACCTACATTTTGGCTCTGGAAACAAAACCTTGCATAATGTAACGGCTGGCGTTGGTGTTTTTGAAGGCTATGGCGGTGATTTAAGAGTAGGTTTACCCATGCAATCCATTCATGATGGTGAAAACTTTCAGCATGAACCGCTTCGACTTAATGTTGTTATTGAAGCCCCCATTTTGGCCATCAATAACATATTGGAAAAACATGAATCGGTTAGAGATTTAGTAGATAATGGCTGGATCAAGTTACTCGCCATGAATGAGGGCAAAATCACCCATAGCTATAATGGTGCTCTTAACTGGGAAAAAATCGATAAAGCAGCTGCTTAAAAACTTTAGAAACGGTATTTTAATAAGTATCCTGAATAATCTGATAATTTGGATTTTCATTAAACCAAGCTCTTAATTCAGTTAAAGCAGTTTCATAATCCTCCACCATTAAGGAGCCTAATGCATCTATGTGACACGGTACATTTCCCAGAAGTTGCAACCAAGTATCCCTTTAAGGGGAAAGGGTTTTATAGCTTATATGGTAAGATTGTGTTAGACTTTAACTATCCCATGCTAGAGGTAAGTTATATGCAAAAGCAAGGGTGGTTAAACCCAGCCTATTCAGAAGCCCAACCCATGATGTCATGAGATTCGAATGGCTAAATTGTATCAAAAAGAGATTATCCTGAAAAGTACAGGCATAAAAAAAGCCTGATAGTTTTAAAGCTATCAGGCTTATAATAAAAGTTGGCAACGACTTACTCTCCCACCTTTTACGGCAGTACCATCAGCGCTGGTGGGCTTAACTTCTCTGTTCGGAATGGGAAGAGGTGTACCCCACCGCTATAGTCACCATAAACTCTTGAATGGGTTTATGATCATCTATCCCGATTGATCGGGACGGTAGTATCAGTAATTTCTTTAGTATTCCTCTCTTTTGAAGAATAGTTAACATGTTTTAGTGAAAGAGCACTAAAGTAAACATAAGACTGTTGAACGGAAAGCTACGGATAATTAGTACTGCTCGGCTATGACATTACTGCCTTTACACCTGCAGCCTATCAACCCCATCATCTATAGGGTTCCTTTAAAGAAGTCTCATCTTGAGGCGAGTTTCGCGCTTAGATGCTTTCAGCGCTTATCTCTTCCAAACATAGCTACCCAGCAATGCACCTGGCGGCACAACTGGTACACCAGCGGTTTGTCCAATCCGGTCCTCTCGTACTAAGATCAGGTCCTCTCAAACTTCTAGCGCCCACAACAGATAGAGACCGAACTGTCTCACGACGTTCTGAACCCAGCTCGCGTGCCACTTTAATGGGCGAACAGCCCAACCCTTGGGACCTTCTCCAGCCCCAGGATGTGACGAGCCGACATCGAGGTGCCAAACCTCCCCGTCGATGTGAGCTCTTGGGGGAGATCAGCCTGTTATCCCCAGAGTACCTTTTATCCTTTGAGCGATGGCCCTTCCATGCGGAACCACCGGATCACTATATCCGTCTTTCGACCCTGATCGACTTGTAGGTCTCACAGTCAAGCTCCCTTATGCTATTGCGCTCTGCGCACGGTTACCAAGCGTGCTGAGGGAACCTTTGAAAGCCTCCGTTACTCTTTTGGAGGCGACCACCCCAGTCAAACTACCCACCACACAATGTCTCCGCCAGATGGCGGATTAGGCATCAGATAAAATAAGGGTGGTATTTCAACAACGACTCCACCATGCCTGGCGACACAGCTTCGAAGTCTCCCACCTATCCTACACATATTTTACCCAATGTCAATGTGAAGCTATAGTAAAGGTTCATGGGGTCTTTTCGTCCCGTTGCGGGTAAGCGGCATCTTCACCGCTACTACAATTTCACCGAGCTCGTGGCCGAGACAGTGCCCAGATCGTTACACCATTCGTGCAGGTCGGAACTTACCCGACAAGGAATTTCGCTACCTTAGGACCGTTATAGTTACGGCCGCCGTTTACTGGGGCTTCAGTTCAACGCTTCGCACCGAAGTACTAACGTCCCCCCTTAACCTTCCAGCACCGGGCAGGTGTCAGGCCTTATACATCATCTTTCGATTTCGCAAAGCCATGTGTTTTTGTTAAACAGTCGCCTGGGCCTCTTCACTGCGGCCTCGTTATCACTAACGAGGCGCCCCTTCTCCCGAAGTTACAGGGCCATTTTGCCTAGTTCCTTAGCCACGGATCACTCGAGCACCTTAGGATTCTCTCCTTGACTACCTGTGTCGGTTTACGGTACAGGTACCTTATACATATGTTTAGAGGATTTTCTTGGAAGTCTGATTAGGTCCACTATCCACGCTGCCGAAGCGTTGTGGTACTATCAAGTTCAGCTAGTCGTGCGGATTTACCTACACAACCAATACCTACACTCTTTAACGTACTAT
Organism: Marivirga arenosa; assembly: GCF_030503875.2. Lineage (NCBI taxonomy): Bacteria > Pseudomonadati > Bacteroidota > Cytophagia > Cytophagales > Marivirgaceae > Marivirga > Marivirga arenosa. Next base: position 3,768,959 of record NZ_CP129968.2, read on the forward strand.
TCCGTCAGTACGCGGGACTTTCACTACTCCGTCTCCCCATCACTCTATAAGGTAGTACAGAAATATTAATCTGTTGTCCATCGACTACCCCTTTCGGGTTCGCCTTAGGTCCTGACTAACCCTCAGCTGATTAGCATTGCTGAGGAAACCTTAGTCTATTGGTGGGCTAGTTTCTCACTAGCCTTATCGTTACTTATGCCTACATTTGCTTTTCCATCCGCTCCAACATGGCTTACGCCACACCTTCACTGCTGATGGAATGCTCCCCTACCTCTCGTCATTACTGACAAGACCATAGCTTCGGTTGTATGTTTGATGCCCGATCATTATCGATGCTCTGTCGCTCGACCAGTGAGCTGTTACGCACTCTTTAAATGAATGGCTGCTTCCAAGCCAACATCCTGGCTGTCTAAGCAACTGAACCGCCTTAGTTCAACTTAACATACAATTGGGGACCTTAGCTGATGGTCCGGGTTCTTTCCCTCTCGGACAAGGACCTTAGCACCCTTGCCCTCACTCCCGGGATAATTTGACAGCATTCGGAGTTCATCAGGATTTGGTAGGATTTGACTCCCCCTAGTCCTATTGGTAGCTCTACCTCTGTCAAACATCTCCCGAGGCTGTTCCTAAAAACATTTCGGGGAGTACGAGCTATTTCCCAGTTTGATTGGCCTTTCACCCCTACCCACAGCTCATCCAAAGACTTTTCAACGTCAACTGGTTCGGGCCTCCATTCCGTGTTACCGGAACTTCACCCTGGCCATGGGTAGATCACAAGGTTTCGCGTCTACTTCCCCTGACTAATTCGCCCTATTCAGACTCGCTTTCGCTTCGGCTTCTCCTGTCTACAGGATTAACCTTGCCAAGAAAAGTAACTCGTAGGCTCATTATGCAAAAGGCACGCCATCACCACACGAAGTGGCTCTGACCGCTTGTAAGCGTATGGTTTCAGGTTCTATTTCACCCCGTTATTCACGGTACTTTTCACCTTTCCTTCACAGTACTTGTTCGCTATCGGTCTCTCAGTAGTATTTAGCCTTAC